>JAQBUJ010000354.1 GCA_027623845.1 Pseudomonadota bacterium | reverse complement strand
GTGACCGACGGCGACCAGAGCTTTAGTGATCTGCTGGCGGCGGACCCGCGTTTTAGCAACCATCTTTCACGCGACCAGATCGACGCCATGCTCGACCCGACGCGATACACCGGTCTGTGCAGTCAGATGGCCGAGGAGCAAGCCGCCCGGGCCCGCGCATTGGCCGCCGACATTGATGCGTCCTTGAAAGCGCAGACCTGACAGCCGCCCCGAACAGCCGCCGAATAATCGGGCCATCCGGTGGTCCGCATCCGCGCCGTCAAATCGCCGTCAGGCCGCCATCGATGACAAGTTCGGCACCGGTCATATGCTTGGCCTCATCCGAGGCCAGGAACAGGATACCGTTGGCGATATCCAACGCCTCGCCTCGTTCGCCCATCGGCGTCGCCTCGACCCGCGTCTTCAGGTTTTCCGCCGGATCACCGCCGCCCATGCCCATCGACTCGGTTCCCATATCGGTATCGATCAAACCGGGGTGAACCGAGTTGCAGCGGATGCCATAGCGCTTGCGGGCGCAATCAATGGCGATCGACTTGGTCATCTGACGCACCGCGCCCTTGGATGCGCCATAGGCGACGATCTGCGGTGTGCCGATGATCCCGGCGATCGACGAAAGGTTGATGATTGAGCCACCACCGCCCGGCTTCATCGCCTTCACCCCGGCCCGGCACCCAAGGAACACTCCCTCGGCATTAACCGCCTGCACCGCCCGCCACTCATCGATGCCGATATCATCAATCGACTGATGCTGGGTGGTCGCCAGAATACCGGCATTGTTGACCAGCACATCAAGCCGGCCATGACGCGCCAGCACCGCATCCATAAGCGACTGCCAACCCTGCTCGCTCCGTACATCCAGCGCGATGAACCCGGCCTCACCACCCAGCTCGGCGGCCAGCGCCTGGCCTTGCTCGGCATTGACATCGGCGACCGTGACGATGGCCCCCTCCTCGGCGAACCGCCGGCAAACCGCCCGGCCGATACCATTGGCGCCGCCGGTGACGATCGCGATCTTTCCTTCAACCCGTCCCATATTCCCTCGCCTCTTCTTAGGTGATTGGCAATTCGCTGGAAGTCTGCCGTCCGCTTGGTCCGGCGTCGTGACAAACCGACCCGACACGGCGGATCAATCGGCCTTGTGATCCAAGGACAGCGGTATCCAGCCCCCCAAAGCTAGGGCCCATGTTTGAGGCGTCGAGGCGCGACGGAGAGTTAATCAGGACTACGGGTATCCGCGCGCGCCGCATCCCTGGCGCAGGCCAGGGCCCATGCCTGAGACGTCGACGTGTGACTGATGGGTGATCAATCGATGCGACATGCCGAAATTTCAATGGCATGGACCCTGGCTTGCGCCAGGGATGCGGTAAGAGATGTGATGGACCTTGGTTGGCGCCAGGGATGCGGCAAGAGATGCGTGCCCTCCGGTTGGCGCCGGGGATGCGGTATGAAATGTGCCAGGCCTCGGATCGGGATAGACCCGCTACCCCCTTATTCGAGAGTCTCGAACAACCGCACCCACATCCTGGCGCGGGGCTCCAGGGAGGAAATGTAAATCTGTTCATCATGGGTATGTGCACCCTTGCCGTCGGCGCCGAGGCCATCAAGGGTCGGCACGCCGAGCGCGGCGGTGAAATTTCCGTCGCTGCCGCCGCCGGTCATCGGCACCGCCTCTAGCTCGAAACCGACCTCCGCGGCACAGCGGCGCGCGTGCTCGAACAGCGCCATGGTTCCTGGCTCGCACTCATACGGAGGACGGTTCATCCCACCGGTTATCGCCAGCGTCACATCCGGATCGTAGGGCGTCAACTCCAACATCTTCTGGCAGAAGGCCTCGCCGTCCTCGACCGTGGTCACCCGCATATCGATTTCCGCCGTGCAGTCCCGCGGCACCACGTTCACCCCGGTGCCGCCCTGGATCAGGCCGACATTGGTGGTAACCCCACGCTCGTAGTCGGTCATCGCCTCGATATCGAGGATCTGGCGGGCCATCTCGCGGATCGCACTGCGGCCGTCGGGATGGTTGACCCCGGCATGGCTCGGCCGGCCGGTGATCGAGAGGGTGAAACGCGCCGCCCCCTTGCGCGCGGTCACCACCTTGCCGCCGTCCCGAGCCGGTTCGGTGACCAGGACATATTTCGCCTTGCGGGCCTCTTCCTCAATCAAGGCGCGGCTGGTCGGGCTGCCGACCTCCTCCTCGGAAACCAGCATGAAGGTCACCGGCATTTTCGGCTTGGCGCCGGCGCGCAGCATGTGCCGATAGGCGTAATACGGCAGATAGGCCCCGGACTTCATGTCATAGATGCCCGGCCCGTACATCACATCGCCCTCGCGGCGCACCACCAAGGCTTCTTGCTTGGTGTCATGGGGATGCACCGTGTCCATATGCGAAAGCACCAGCAATCCCGGCGCCGAGCCGTCATGGCCGGGGGTGCGGACACGCAGGATGTCGCCAAAGCCATCGCGCCCCGGCGTGCGTTCAATCACCGCCCCCAAGGCCTGATAGACCGCCTGAACCTGATCCGCCAATCGGTTCACCGCCGCCCCGTCATGCGACGGCGTCTCCTCCTCGACCCAATCGAGAATGCCGGCAAGGATCTCTTCGCCATCTATTTCCGGCGCATTGCTCTGGGTGCTGTCGGCGGGCATCGGCTGGATCCGTTCATCAGGTTCGGCTCGCGCAATCGCGGCGCGGCGTTTCGGCTATCCCGGCAGAGGTCTCAAGGGGGGGAGAGGCCACCCTATATTAAATCACTCCGGCACCGCAGGCCACAATACGCGCGCCCACAAACGAAAACGACCGCCACCCGTTGCCAGGTGGCGGCCGCCTTCAAGCATTGTCGCCAGGCTTATCCCCGGTGCGTGTTCACCACCGAGATATCCACCGACGGGCGCAGGTCGGCGCAGACTTTCAGGACCTGATGAATGTCGCTGTTGACGAACTTGTCGAACAGGCTCTCGTCCACCTTGTCGCCAGCGTCCATCGCCGCGTAGGACTGCTGCTTCAGGTTGTAGTCGAAGCGGGCCGCCCATTTGCGGGCGCCAAGGCGCGCCGTGGTCGAGCAGTTGTCGACCATGTAGGAAACGCCCTTGAAGTCCATGTAAGGGTTGAGGCTGTCCACCGCCTCGATGATCGACTCATTGGCGATCTCCGAATACGGGTGGCCGCGGTCGGTCAGCAGGTCAACCTGGGCCATCATGGTGGCCATGTAGACACCAGCCGTCTCGCCGTTGATCGGGACATAGTTGCGGCTTTCGTCGGCGCGAACCTTTTCGCCAACCTGCCACATGTCGGTGGTGTCGATCCGGCCCATCGGGTAGCGGTCGAAGCGGTTCGAGGCCTGGATCACGCTGCGCACCTCGTTGCCCGAGGCGACGTCGTCATAGATTTCTTCCAGGATTTCCCGGGCCGGGTGGTACGAGGCGCAATAAGCCCGCTTGAAGGCGGCCTTCTCGGCGTCATCCAACTCCTCGTAGACCGCCATCAGGCCGGAGCGTGAGATGGTCTTGGAGATCGGGCCGGTGATTGATTCCGAGGTGTTGGTATAGGCGTCTTCTTTGGTCATGCCCTGACCGGTGAAGCGGGCATAAAGGCTTTCGGCGATACCGTGAACCGCGCCCAGCAGAATGCCGCGCTCGCCGAAGATGTCGGACTTGTACTCGGATTCCAGCGTCGTCTGGAAAGTGTAGGGCGAACCCAGGCCAACCGACCAGCCAAGCGCGTAATCCGTCGCCTTGCCGTTGACGTCCTGGTGCACGGCGAACGAGCTGTTGATGCCGGCGCCATTAACCTCACGGCCCTGCTCATACAGCCGGCGCACCGACGGGCCCATGCCCTTGGGGCAGACCGCGATGACGTTCATGTCCTTGGGGAAGTCCTCGCCGACGCTCTGCAGATGGCTGAGGATGAAGCCGTGCGACAACCCAATGGTCGAGCCCGGACGCATCGCCTTGAAGATCGGCCGATAGTTCTGCGCCAGCGCCGCATCGGAAATCAGCAGCAGCACCAAATCACTCTCGGCGCAGACCTTGTACATTTCGCCAAGCGTGCCATCGGCCTTGGTGAAGCCGACTTTCTCGGCCTCGGCCATCGAGCTGGAACCCTCGCGCAGCCCAACCACCACTTTGATGTCGGTAGCCTCGAGCGATTCCCGCAGGTTCTGCGCCTGCGCCGGTCCCTGGGACGACCAGCCGATTACGCCGATCTGCTTGATACCGTCAAATGCCTTGGGCAGCAGCGGAAACAAATTCCGGCCGCCAGCGACGATCCGCTCCTTGGTGTCGCCCATGGTGATCACTTGGGTCTCGAAGACCTTTGATTCAAAATCAAGACTCATCGCCGTTTTCCCTTGTATCCGCACGCGTTTCTGGAGTTGGCGGTGGCATAGGGCGCGGAGCCAGGATTGTCAAGGAATGTGGGGGGCTAGGTCAGGGCAATCGGGTGAATTTTCGCGTGACATGAATTGAGAAGTCTGAATCCCTCGAGATCCTTTT
>JAQBUJ010000353.1 GCA_027623845.1 Pseudomonadota bacterium | reverse complement strand
CGCGCCTCGCCGTCGGCCGGGACCCGGTTGATCGCGCCGACCGCTTTGCCGTCCACCAGGATCACCCGCTTGTCGCCTTGGCGCACTTCCGGGAGATAGCGCTGGGCGATGATCGGTTCGCGATAGAAATTGGTGAACATTTCAAGCAGCGAGCTCAAATTCTCGTCACCGGGCTTGATGTGAAACACCCCGGCGCCGCCATTGCCGAACAGCGGCTTGACGATGATGTCCTTGTATTCATCGCGGAAGGCATGAACCTCGGCCCCGTCATTGGTGATCAAGGTCGGCGGCATCAGGCCGTCGAAATGGGTGACGAAAAGCTTTTCCGGCGCATTACGGACATGTCCCGGGTCGTTGACCACCAGGGTCTGTGGGTGGACATGCTCAAGCACATGCGTCGCGGTGATATAGGACATGTCGAAGGGCGGGTCCTGGCGCATCAGCACCACATCCACGTCGCTCGCGAGATCATAGACCGCAGTCTCTCCCAGAGTGAAATGATCCCCCTTAACCCGGCGCACCGTCAGTGGTCGCGCCTTGGCGGTGACCCGGCGGTCCTTGAACGATAAATGGCGCGGTAGATAGTGCAGGAGTGCGTGGCCGCGCTTTTGCGCCTCCAACGCCAGGGCGAAACTGCTATCGCCGTCGATGTCGATGGGTTCGATCGGGTCCATTTGAATGGCGACGGTCAGGCCCATGTCATGCTGCTCCAGAAGGTAATCGGCCGCTTTGGTCGGTTGGGACGGTTAACGCGATGTGGCGAGGGATATCGCCACGGTTTACCAGAATCGCCGGGATCATGCGCGGGGCGGGCTTTGGTTGCAATCTTTCGATGGTCGGCGTTGCTTCGGGCGCGGCTCTCAGTTCAACCGCTTTTCCATTTCCTGCAACAGCTGGGCGGTCCGATGACGGTCAGCCGGGTCGCCGGCGCCATCGTCCAGGTAGCTGCGCAACAGCGTGATCGCGGCGCGGAGGTTGCCGATCCGGGCATTGACCATGCCAGCCTCGCGCTGCAAATGCGGCAGGTCGGGCGCCAGCAGGCGCATCCGCTCCAGGATCTCCAAAGCCTCGGTGAAGCGCTCGCTCTGGTGCAGCCGCAACTTGATATTGTTCTGCAGACGCAGCAACACATGCCGGTCCGGCGCCGATTCGGTCAGGGCGGGGGTCAGTTCGGCTTTGCCTTGGGACATTTCGCGGATCAGGCCGCGCAAGCCCGGCGCGTCCATCGAGCGGCCTTGATTGAAGGGATCAAGGATCACCGCGTCGGCGCCAATCCGGACCCGAATCAGGAAATGGTTCGGAAAGTTTAGGCCTTCCGCCGCCCAACCCTGGCCGCGGGCTACGTGAATATAGAGGATGCCCAAGGCCACCGGCAGACCCTTGCGGCGGTCGATAACCCGCATCAGATTAGCGTTCTGCAGGTCGTCATAGGTGGCGGCGTCGCCCTTGAAGGTGAGATCGCCGGACAGAACCTGGCCAAGACAGGCGGCCCGGTCGCCGGCGCTACTTTCCTCCGGAAGATCCGTCAGGCGCTTGGCCACCGCATCCACCATAGCGGTAAGGTCGGCCCGATAGCGCTCCAGCGGTACGGCGGGCCGATCCATTGCGGCGAAGGCCAGCGCAACCTCGGCGATGTCCAGCGGCTGGTCCACCAAGCTTGCCGCCGCCCGCAAAGTGTCTTGCGGGGTTGAGTCTGCGGTCATTAGGGCATCACCGGCCATCAAGGCTCTCCGCTCTTCAAGGCTTCACCCTTTCTTCAAGGGCTCACCCGTTCTTCAAGGTTTCAAGAGACTCACATAGCTCACCACTTTGGCGACGTATTCGATGTTGCGGGCGTGGTTGATGACCCGGTCGAGCTCGCTCTGGTCTCGGGCGAGGCCGAAGAGGTAGACGATCCCATTGACCGTGTCGGTGCTGTAATTGATCGATTTCACGTCCTTATCCAACAACAGCGTGCCCTGCAGGCGCTTGTTGGTCACGATGTCGCGGGCCCGGTCGGTGAGGCTGGCGGTATCGCGCACCTGGATTTCGTTGATCACTTCGCGCACGCCGTCGGCCTGCCACGCCAACCGCGTCGCCTCGATCCGATTTTCGGGCTTCTGGACCGCGCCGGTGAGTAGGACCCGACCACGCTCCACCGCTAACCCGACGGCGCCGAACAGATCGACATCCTTCTGGAAGAGATAGTGATTGATTTCAGTGCGGATACGCAGGTCCGTGGCGGTGGAACGGATGCCTTTATCGGTTTGGGTCGCGGTTGCCACCGATGCGCCGGCGCCAACGGCGATTCCGGTCGGGCTGCAGGCCGCGAGGCCGAACAACGCCATGCCCATCACGCCGAAGGTCGCGACGCGGCCCATGAAGTTGGAGCGGTCACCTAACATTCAAGCCCTCCCAGGGACGATGCGCCGGGTCTTTATTCATTGTGGCGCCAAGCATTCTCAATATGGGACGGAAGCCGCCAGGGCGCTACCGTGAAGACGTCGAAACGGATGCCGGCCTCGGCGCGCCGGGGGTTGGCCCGAAGATACCATTCCAGCGCCCGCTCGATCCGTCGGCGCTGCCGCCAGGTCACCGCTTGCAGAGCATCGGCATGGGTGGCTCTGACCTTGACCTCGACGGCGACCAGCCGGCCGCGGCGGTCGCCAGAATGTCGATTTCCCCGACTTTCGTGCGATATCCTTTTTCAAGGATGTGATAGCCCTTTGAGCGGAGCAGCCATCGGCAGAGGGTTTCGGCGAGCCGGCCTCGCAAATAAGCGCGAAGACGATCATTTCGGCTCCGTTTCAAGCGCCGAAAGCCAAGTGTTTGCGGCGATTCCGTCGTCGACGGAATGCACCGTGCGGTTGGCGGATGCATTGCTTAGCCATTGCCGGTCCAAACTTGGGTCTTGGCGCGTTCATAGTTTTGCCATTTTGGCGCGGTTTACTCGTACCGTCAGCTTCAATAGCCTCGGTTGGTGAAACGGGGTCTGGGTACCGGGATTGGGAGAAGGAATTTGAGCCGCGGACCAACCGAAAGCGTTGAGCGTTGCAAGCCGGTCGGCCAGATGCGCGGCGGCCCTCGTCGGGTCGGCCTTGCCGTGTTCCTGGCGCTGTTGGTTTGGGGATGCCAAACCACGCCTGAGGGCCAAGAAGGCGGATCGATCCAGCCACAGCTTACCCAGCAACCGAAGACCCCTAACCCCGCCGCGACCGAGCGGAAATCCGCCACTCGATTAGAGCCGGCCAGGCCGACGGGGGCAACGCCGAACCGCATTAACCTGCTGGCTCCGCAGGGGCCGTTGACGGCTGAACCCGAGGCGACGGAGATGGTCGCTCGGCGGGTGGCGTTATTGGTTCCATTGACGGGCCGGGGTGCGGCATTTGGTCGCGCATTGCTCGATGCCGCGCAGCTGGCGCTGTTCGAGACGGCCCAGGATGATCTGGAATTGCTGGTTTTCGATACTCAGGGAACCGTCGCCGGGGCGGAGGACGCGGCCCGATTAGCGGTGGCCGATGGGGCTCGTTTGATCCTCGGGCCGTTGTTTGGCGCGTCGGCCCAGGCAGTTCGGCCCGTGGTCGAGGCGGCGGGAATCAGCGCCGTGAGTTTTTCCAACAACCGGGATGTCGCCGGTGGCGGGGTCTATGTCTTCGGTTTTCTCCCCGATCAGCAGGTCCGGCGAATCATTGGTTACGCAGCCGATAAGGGACATGTCGCGATAGGCGCGCTGGCGCCTTCATCGGGCTTTGGCGAGCTGGTGGTGGCGACCGCCCGTATCGCCGCCGAGCAGCACGGGGCGGGTATTGCGCGGGCAACCTATTACGATCCGAACGATACCGAGCTGTCATCGTTGATTCGCCGCTTCGCCGACTACGACTCGCGAAAATCGGCGCTATCGGTCCAGAAAACAGTGCTTTTGCAAAAAACCGATCAAATCTCGCGACGCGCCCTGGAACGGCTGTCCGGTCTTGAGACCTTGGGAGACCCGCCCTTCGATTCGCTGCTTCTTCCGGCGGGCGATCCAGAGCTGCGAGGCCTCGCGCCACTGCTTGCCTTTTATGACGTCGATCCGGTGCGGGTGCGATTGTTGGGGACGGCCTTGTGGGGCGAGGCCCGAGGTCTTGGCGCCGAACCAGCGCTGGTTGGCGGTTGGTATGCGGCGCCGTCGCCGAAGGCTTGGTCGTTGTTCGAGGATAAGTTCGAACGGGCGTTCGCCAAGCGGCCGCCGCGGCTCGCCTCGCTCGGCTATGACGCCATGCTGCTAGCCGTTGCGCTTACCTATGGTGAGGGCGGCGCAAATTATGAGCCGGCGGCTTTGACCGATATCAGTGGCTTCGCCGGCGTGGACGGCATTTTCCGTTTGCTGGCCGATGGCACCAATCAACGCGGTCTCGCGGTGATCGAGGTCGAAGAGCGCGGGGTCCAGGTTATCGACCCCGCTCCAAGCAGCTTTGCCGATCTTCAGTTTTAGTCGCCGGGAAACCTATTCAGTCGCTTCGTCGCCGGGCCATTGAAGGGCGTCCAGAAG
>JAQBUJ010000352.1 GCA_027623845.1 Pseudomonadota bacterium | reverse complement strand
AAAATCCACCGCGAATCATGACCCGATAAGAATCCCTCTTCAGCGAAAATACCAGCCTTTTTCGGGTCCACGGAGAGTCGGGGTATAACGCGAGACCAATTCTCTTGATGGCGAGGGTCGGCCAGGAGTGAGCGGTGGCCCAGGGCTCTCGGACCAAACTCGCTACGCCCTTCGTACCACGCAACCACCTTATCCTGGGCCAAAGCGTGGCCTGCATCGATAGCCGCATCCGGTACCTCAGTGACCTCGAACGCCTCATCTGCCGACTTCAGCGCCTGGGTTATCTCGCCTTTACTGACGGCCCGGCCAAGATAGGCCGCATTGCTGGTCTCAGCCCCCTGATTGACCCGCGACACCCCGAGCACGTTGTGCGTCAGATACAAGGCCGCGCCGATAGCCAGGCCGCGCCGATAGCCAGGCCGGAATCATCGCACCCCGGTACGATGTAAATATTGTCGAAGGGACTCTCGTTGGCGAGGCGACTATTGGCCGGGCAGTTGAGCATTATGCCGCCGGCCAGGCAGAGATTTTTTGTCGTCCTCCCCAGGCGATCGCAACAATCCGCCAACTGTCGGGCGGTGTGTAGAAGGGTCTCCTCGAACAATTTCTGCGTCGAGGCCGCGAAGTCGGCGTTGGCCGGTTCGGTTACGCGGGCGGGATCGCCAAAGCCGCTCATATCGTATCCGCTGGCGGTCGCTCGTTGGGCGCAATGCGCCATCCAGCGTTCCAAGGGAAGGTCTCTGGATGCTAGATAATCGGTGGTGATGCCGAGGTTGTCCAAGGCGGTCTTAATGCAGCCGACATACCGATGATCCATGAACGCGGGTCGACCATAGGGAGTCAGTCCCATGAATTTGCCTTCCCCCCCGGACACACCAAAGCCGGTACGGGTCGCCGCATTTGAATATAAATTTCCCAAACCAAGGCCGTGCGGCCATATCGGAATCAGCCGCTCATCGATCCCGAGATAAAACATCCCGCCCTTGTAACTGCCGGGATGCGCCGGCGCGGAACCGTCGACCGTCAGGATGGCTGCTTCGTCGTGGTCGGACAGATAGAATGTTGACGCTGCATGCGCCGAATGATGCGAGCAGATCGCCGCCGGTATCTTGCGGCCTCAGAAGGTAACGGTCGCCGGAAAATGGAAAGCATGGCGGATATCCTTGCCGCCATGCACTTTCAAATAGGCTGGCGACAGGCGTTGGGAAATTTGATCAACCCGCAGAAACTCCTGCCAATGTGCAAGATTTATATAGGTTTCACGGGTGGGCAGACAATGGGATATCTCTTCGACAGGATCGGCGAAGAGGCGCCGGGTCGACTCATGGTTTTTTATAAAACCTGAAAACCGGGCCGTCTCCTGCGCCCCATGGGCGCGAAGTTGTCGGCTGCGCTCTGGCCAACTTTCGGTGAGCAGACGTGACATCGGAATAGCCGACTCGCTATCCGGCAAATAGTCGATGGACAGACCATCGTCTTTAAAAAACGTATAGGGATAGCCCTGCGATGTTGTCACCGCGCAATAGTCGATATCCTCGATCGATAGTCCCGCATCCGCCAGCGCCAGATCGATCTCGCGCGGCCGAACCTCCATGGCGTGTTTGACCCGCACGAACCGTTCCCGGCAGATATTCACCAGGACTTTACCATCGTGAACAACGCAAACCGACGCGTCATGCCCAAAATTTAAACCCAAGACAAGCATGCGCGGTACCTCATGAGTGACGCGATTAGGCGACCTTTCGACATTCGCCGCTTATTGCACAGACGAACCGGGGAAACAAACCATCCAGGCCCGGGTTGCCGGTGTCCGGCGTCAGCCTAACCACCACGCCAAATATTTCGACGAACCATTGCGATGGCGCCAACCGGTAAAGACGAAATTCAAAACCATCGAAACGCCTCGATTCGTCATCGCGTCGCGCGCAAAAGCGCGGTTTCCCTTGCAATGGCGCTTGCCGGTCATTTGGCGGACGCTTATCGTCCGGGACAACTGTCGCTTCTTAAGGATACTGACAATGAGCTCTCCCGATCGTCTGCGCGCCCTATTGGCGGAACCCGGCCTCGTCGTGATGCCGGCGGTCTGGGACGGGCTTAGCGCCAAGCTGGCGGCCGGCGCCGGATTTCAAACCGCGTTCCTGTCGGGATCCTGCGTCGCGGCGAGCCGTCTGGGCGGTCCCGATCTCGATCTAATCTCCTTCGGCGAGATGTTCGACTCGTTCAATATGGTGCACGCCGCCGCTCCCCAAACCCTGGTGCTGGCCGACGGCGATCACGGCCACGGTAACGCCATGAACGTACAGCGCACGGTCCGCGCTTATGGTCGCGCCGGGGCGGCGGCTGTGCTGATTGAGGACAAGGTTACGCCGCGCGCCCTGACCGCAGCGGGCAAACCCTGTCTGCCGCGCGAAGAGGCCCGGATGAAGATCCGCGCCGCCGTCGAAGCCGCCAAAGAGTCCGGTATCCTGATCCTGGCGCGCACCGATTGCCGGCCGACCCAGGGGATCGACGAGGCGATCGCCCGGATTGAGATGTATGTAGAGGAAGGCGCCGACATACTGTTCCTGGATTCGCCCGCCGATGACGACGAGATCCGGCGCGCCGTTGACGCTGCGGCCGGGCGACCGTCATTCGCCGTGCTGTCGCCGGGCGCGCCGCGGGCGACCCCGTCGCAAACCGAAGCGGCGGCCCTGGGCTTTAAGATCGGCACCTACCCGACCGGCATGCTGTCGCCGGCGGTCGCTGGCATCAAGGCCGGGCTGGCGGCCCTGACGGCGGGCGGGGCCGAGGCGGCCAGCGCCCTGCCCTCGGCGGAATTGCGTGCGACCCTGGGGTATGACGATTACGACGCGACGGCCAAACCGTTCATCGTCGCCGACCAAGGCTAACGGCGCTAGCAACCGGGCCGGTTAGCCGAGCGCGCCGTCCTGCTTCAAGGTGGTGATCGCCGCGTCGTTCAGTCCCAGCCAGTCACCGATCACCTGCTCGGTATGTTCGCCCAGCATTGGCGACGGTGCGATGCGCGTCGCCTTGCCGTCTACCCGTACCGGCCAACCCGGCATTTTGAACGGTCGGTGAACGGGGTGAACCATGGTTTGCATGACGCCGCGGGTCTCGAAGGTGGCGTCGTTATTCAGTTCATCGGTATCCAGCACCGCCCCGGCGGGGATTCCCGCCTCGCCAACGCTCTTCATCGCCTCATATTTAGTGCGGCCCAGGGTCCAGGCGTCAATCACCGCGTCGACCTCGCTCTGCCGTTCGACACGGTCGCCAGGGGTCAAATAGCGCGCGTCGCCGATCAGATCGTCCCGTCCAATCACTTTCAGCAACCGGTCCCAATGGTCGGGATTGGCCCGGCTGGTCATGATATAGACGTAATCGTTCGGCCCGCCGGGCGCGCAGGGGTATAGGCCCATCGGCGCATTGGTCACCCCCGGCACCTTGCTGCCGCCGCGCTGGGCCGCCTTACCGGTTCGGCCCTGGGTGGCGAAATTGACCCGCATGTAGTGCAGCATCGCATCCTGCATCGCGACCTGCAGCCGGTGGCCGGCGCCGGTCTCGCGCCGCTTGTACAGCGCCCCGAGGATGGTGATCGCCATCAACATGCCGGTGCCGGTGTCACCAATGGTGATGCCCGGCCGGGTCGGCGGACCGTCACTGTCGCCGGTCACGCTGAAGGTGCCGCCACAGGCTTGGGCGATCATGTCAAAGGCCAGGTTCTTTTCGAACGGACTGCCCTCGCCGAACCCCTTGACCTGGGCATAGATAATGCCCGGATTGATCGCCTTGACCGCGTCGTAGGACAGGCCCAGCCGCTCAATCGCGCCGGGGGCGAAGTTTTCCATCATCACATCCGCCTCGCGGATCATGTCTTTGGCCAGCGCCACCCCCTCGGGCGACTTCAGATTGAGAGTGATCGACTTCTTGTTGGCGTTGAACATGTGGAAATAATACGGGTCCGTGTCCGGTGCGTTGGGCCGCAGACGACGCCCCGGATCGCCGCGTGTCGGATTCTCGACCTTCACCACTTCGGCCCCAAGCCAGGCCAGAGATTCCGTGCAAGACGGGCCGGCTTCGAACTGCGTGAAATCAATTACTTTGACGCCTTGCAAGAAGGTGAAGTCGGTTAGATTATCGGACATCGGGGTTTCTCCTCGGCACTGGAGTGGCGGGACGGTTGTCTTGCATCAAGATTGGCACAGTCCCTGGGGCAGTGCCAATTGCTCGGTAGCCCTCGCTTCGGACGAGGCTCATTGGCCAGTCGCCCGAAGGGGTTCGGATCGCCGCATCCTGTAACGATCGATTGATTGTTCAGGCGGTTTTGGGTAGGTAACGTCAACTTTAGGACATTGGTTGACGCACCCGAACAAACGATTGACTGGCGTCGTCAAGCGCTGTCGCTCGGCTTTCGCCGCCGTGCTGTTGTTCAGTTTTGGCGTCAACATTTTGATGTTATACCAGGGTCACTCCAGAACCCGAAATCCCTGGTGTGAGATGACGCGAAAATTATCGGTGACGGT
>JAQBUJ010000351.1 GCA_027623845.1 Pseudomonadota bacterium | reverse complement strand
TCTGTGCAAAATGCGAGCCAGTAGCTTAGCACAGCCCCGTCAACCAATCGATATGGCACCGCATCCTTTGCACGCCACAATATATTGTGGCATTCGCCGCGCAATGCAACGCCCGAGGAGATCAATCCTCGGTGAACTTCGCCAGGTCGATATCGCCGTGGCGGAACGGGATCCAATATTTGGTCTCGCCGTTGTATTGCAGCCCATAAATGTTCGTGCAGAACACCTTGACCGGCGGGGTCGCCCCCTGGCTTTCAGTCTCAGTGCGACTGACATCGACCAATTCCGAGGCTTTAAAATGACCTTCCCACGCCTTGGCGACATCCGAGCGCTCTTCCTCGGCAAGATCATTGACCTCCATGGCCAGATCCCAGGTCTGCTCAAGGTCGTTCCAAAGGTCGTCGAGATAAGTTCCCATCGGAGAATTCCAAAAACGGTTAGAATGCCAGCAGTTCGATTCTGAACTGCGTTATAGCGGACCTAGCTAACGGGGGGAAGATCGAATTTGATGTTGGCGCAACGATCCCTGACCAGTAGTAATCCGCAGCACAGTCAAATGCAGCCTTTTTCGCGTGAACTGAACAACTGATGTTCCTGACACCTATCCAACACGCGCTCGCCGCACGCCGTATCGCGCGCACGACCCACGCGCCCGTGGTGATCGGCGCCACCGGCGGATCGGGGACCCGGGTAATCCACAGCGTCCTCGAAACCGCGGGGTTGTTCATGGGTCACGACCAAAAGCTCAACCATGCCGGCGACGCAATGGATATCGAGCCGGTTCTGGACGCCTATATCAATCCGATCCTGTCGGCGACCAATACCCTGGACTACGAAACGGATGACTTGCCGAGGGAGCTCCAGGTCGCGGCGGGCCGGGATCTGGCGATCGCGGTCGCACGGTTCTTAAGCGCGCTACCGGCTCGCCAAGCCCGCTGGGGATGGAAGAACCCGCGCAGCATGTACATCCTGCCGCTGATCCACGCGCTGTTCCCAGAAGTCCGCTTTATCCATCTGGTCCGCGACGGTCGGGACATGGCGACCAGCGACAATCAGAATCAGCCGCGCAAACACTATCAGGCCTTGTTCTGCGAGCCGCTTAACGAAACCGACCCCAGCGGATCGATCCGCCTTTGGGCAGCGGCAAATCTGGCGGTTGCGGATTGGGCGGAACGGAATTTGGGCGAACGCTATCTGCGCCTTCGCTTTGAGGATCTCTGCGCCGAGCCGGAGGATGGCGTCCGGCGCATCCTGGAATTCGCCGGTTTCGAGGATCCCGAGATCCAAGCGGCGCTCGTCACGACCGGCGAAACCGTTGCCGCGCCGAGCGGCCTTAATCGCTGGCGCCAACTCGACCTCACCATCGCCGAGACGCTGACACGCCAAGGGGCGGCGGCGCTTACCCGTTTCGGCTATCCGTCCGTCCCGACCCAAGGGTGAAAACGCCAGGGCTGCTTTAACGCCGGCGCTGCTTTGAAGAATTTCCCCGGTTATCGCCCCGGCTGCGCAATTGTGGTATGCAGCGGCGGTCGCGCGCCGCCTTATGAAAGACGCTTATATCCCCATGGCCACTCAGACCGATACTCCCAGGCTTAGTCCTGAAAACAATAGTGATTCCAAAGCGCCAGACGCCAACGCGGTTTTGGTGCTTGGCATGCATCGCAGCGGCACCTCGGCGCTGACGCGGGTCTTGAACTTGTTGGGGGTTGAGCTTGGCGGGTCGCTGATGCGGGCGGCGGCAGGCAATGAGACCGGGTTTTGGGAGCACCAGGACGTGGTCGATATCCACGCGGCGCTACTCAAGGCGCTTGGGATGACCTGGGACGATCCCAGACGCCTGCCCGATGGATGGCTTGCAAGCGATGCCGGGCGCGATGCCGCCACCGCCCTGCTCGCCCGGTTGAGCGAGGACTTCGCCAACGCGTCTCTCTGGGGGGTCAAGGACCCACGAATGTGCCGCTTTCTGCCGCTCTGGCAGGAAGTTCTTACCAGCTTGGGCGCCAAGCCCGGCTATGTGATCCTGCTGCGCCACCCCTTGGAAATTGTTCGCTCGCTGCATCAGCGCGACCACATGACGACAAGCCGGGGGCTGCTGCTCTGGCTGCGCCATACTCTTGAGGCCGAGGCCGGCACCCGCGAATCGACTCGGGTATTGGTCCGCTATGGCGATCTCATGGGCGACTGGAAGCCGGTCGCGACTCGGATATCCGACGCCCTGGGGATTTCACTGGATCTGAAAAGCCGCAAGGCGGCCGCCGCGATCAAAAGCTTCATTCGTCCCAGCATGCGGCACTATTCCCTAGACGACGACGCCCTGGCCGAGGACCAACGCTTGATGCGCTGGGTCGGCGAGGCGCATCAGGCGCTTGAAACCGCCGCCGATGGCGACGACAGCGGCATCGCGGACACGCTCGACCGGATCTCCAGCGAGCTTGATCTGGCGGGGTATTATTTCGACGAAACGCTGGCTGAGGCAGCGCCGCGCGAAGCACGGCTGGCCGAGGAAATTCACGATCTGCACACGCGATTGCACGAGCGCGAAAAATGGGTTGCCGAGCGCGACCGCAATCTCCAGGACCGGGAAAACACCATCCAGGGCCTGCTCGCCCAAAGTGAAGCGCTGCAATCGCAACAACTGCAGATACGCGATCTGCATGCCCGCCTGTCCGACAACGACACCCAGGTCGTGGAGTTGCAGGGCGAAATTGCCCGCTTGCACCAGAATTTTCACCATATCGGGACCACCTGGTCGTGGCGCCTTACCCGGCCGTTCCGCGGCGTCGCACGGGTTTGGAGCGGCATTCTCGGCTCGCTTAATATGCGGACCCACGAGATGCTACCGATGAGTTTTCATCAGATGCGGCGCGCCGGGCCGGGGCGGTACCGGGCCGAGACCTCGACGCCGCATATGGTGATCGCCAGCCGCCGCGGCCGACCGCCGCGCGGGTGGGTCCGGGTTGATTACAAGATCGGCTCTAAACGGGTGGTGGCGCCATTTCTGTTCTTTGATGACGGCGACGGTTTTCGCGAGGCGACTCGGCTTAGATTGCCGCCGGCCCGGGCCGGGGCTGGCAGTGTGGTCGTGCGGTTGCCGGACGTGGTAGCCGGCCTGCGACTTGATCCAGTGAATTTCATTGGTGAGTTCGAGCTTGGCGATATTCGCATGACCGAGCTGAATGGAATGATGTTGGCGGCCGCACTGGTGAAAACCAGAGTCCAGGCGGCCCGCTCGGATGACCGGGGATTGCTGGGGTTGCTGGACACGCTGCGCAGCGCTTTTCTACGCGGCGGAATTGCCGAATTGAAGCATGGGCTGCGCCACCAGGCGACTGAGCCACTGCGCAGTTACGACAATTGGTCGGAGACCTATACCGAATTGTCGCCTGGTGATTTTGAGGCGATCCGACGCCATATCAAGGCGCTACAGCACAATCCGCTGCTCTCGGTGATCATGCCGACCTACAACACGCCGCCGGAAACCCTGCGCAGCGCCATCGAGTCGATCCGCGAGCAAATATACCAGCGCTGGGAGCTGTGCATCGCCGACGACGCCTCGACCTCGCAAGAAACCCTGGCCGTGCTGCGAGAGTACGAAGGCACCGATGAGCGGATCAAAATCGTTTTTCGCCGAACCAACGGACACATCTCCGAGGCCTCGAACTCGGCACTGGAAATGGCGCATGGCGAATTCATCGTGCTGGTGGATCACGACGACGAGTTGACGCCGCACGCGTTGTATATGCTGGCCGCTGAATTGAACCGGCACCCGGACGCCGACATCATCTATTCGGACGAAGATAAGATCGATGAGGACGGCCAGGCCAATCACCCCTATTTCAAGCCGGATTTCAGCCCGGACATGTTCTTGGCGCAAAACTACATCAACCACCTCGGCGCCTATCGTCGCGGCCTGGTGGAGGAAGTCGGGCGGTTCCGCAAGGGCTTCGAGGGGTCGCAGGATTATGATCTGGCGTTGCGGGTGATCGAAAAATCATCGCCCGAACGGATCAGGCACATTCCCTTCGTGCTTTACCACTGGCGCTCGATCGAGGGCTCGGTCGCCTCCGGCGAGGAAGAGAAATCCTATGCTTTGGACGCCGCCCGAAAGGCCATCTCCGAGCATCTGCAGCGGCGCGGGATCAAGGCCACGGTCACCGCCGGCATGGATGAGTACAGTCACCGCGTGCTCTATGCGCTGCCCAAAAATCCACCCAAGGTTAGCCTGATCGTACCAACCCGCGATCACGTGAACCTGTTGAAATTGGTTGTCGACGGGGTCCGCGAGACCAACGACTACCCACATTGGGACATGACCATCGTCGACAATGGCAGCGTCGAGGCGGAAACCGCCGATTATCTCGCCGAAATCACCCGCGATGAACGGATCAAGGTGCTGCGCGACGATGGCCCGTTCAATTTCTCCCGGTTAAACAACCGGGCGGTACGCGCAACGGACGGCGAAATTGTCGGCCTGATCAACAACGATATAGAGCCGATTTCCAAGGATTGGCTTTCCGAGATGGTGCGCCAGGTGACG
>JAQBUJ010000350.1 GCA_027623845.1 Pseudomonadota bacterium | reverse complement strand
CATGAGGACGAGTTGATCGCCAAAGGGCCGGCGGGGGCGATGAAACTGGCGCGCATCATGCGCAATGGCGGCCATATTGCGCTGATGGTCGATCAAAAATTAAACGAAGGCATCGATGTTCCCTTCTTCGGCCGCCCGGCCAAGACCGCGCCGGCTATCGCCCTGTTTGCCCTGAAATATCGGTGTCCGGTGGTCCCGGCACGGGTCGAGCGGCTTGGCGGCGCGCGTTTCCGGGTGACCTTCTGGCCGCCGATCGCCCTACCGGATAGCGGTGACGCCAAGGCCGACACCCTGGCGCTGATGACCGATGTCAACGGCTGGCTGGAGGAATGGATTCGCCAGACGCCAGAACAATGGCTCTGGTTGCATCGGCGCTGGGGCAAATAGCGCCGACAAAACCGATGGTCATCGAATCGCGGCAACCTAAGGTCACGGCATTGGCGGGACCAGCAAACCGGCGTCCAAGCGCTGATCGAACCAATTGATCCGCCAGTCAAGATGCGGACCGGTCGCCCGGCCGGTCGCCCCTATCGTTCCAAGGCGGTCGCCCTGACGCAACTGGTCACCCGGCTGCACCTCGACGGTCGCCATGTGCAGAAAAGTCGAACTCAGACCGTGACCATGGTCCAGGATGATGGTTCCGCCAGAATAAAACAGATCCGGCTCGGCCAAACGCACGACCCCGTCCGCCGGCGCCGCCACCGGCGTACCGACGGGGGCGGCGACATCGATACCGTAATGCGGCCGGCTCGGCTTGCCATTCAGCACCCGCTGCGAGCCATAGACACCGGAAATACGACCTCGGGCCGGCCATTTGAAACCAGTCTTGAAGTATGGCACCGGCGTGTCTTGCATGCGCGCGGCCTTGATTTGAGCGCTTTCCCGGCGGATCCGCGCCAGAACCTCCGGTGGCGGCGACACCGTCTTCGGCGGCAAACCATCGATCCGTTGAATGTCGTAGCCCCGCGCCTCAACGCTAAGCTGACGCCGCTCGACCGTGCCATCCGGCGCGGTTATCGCCAACGCCGCAGCGGTGGCGTCACGGTTGAAGCCGAAAACAAACCGACCGTCCAGTCCCACCCGAACCGCGCGCCCGTCCAAGGTAACGGTGCTGCCTGGGGTGGTCGTCCCGATCACCAACCCGCCTTGGATCAAACGACCCTGCAACCGAGTGGCGGCGAAAGCCGAGGAAATCGTTGTCGTCAAGACCATTGCCGCCACGGCCATGACGGTAAGGGCGATCAAGGCGCGCCAGCGTCCTACCGCTCCAGTCGTCGCCGGCCGGGTCCTCAAAACAGCGTTTCCTGCGCCTCGGGCGGAGCATCGCCGCGTGAGCGCGCCCGTTTTGGCCTTGCGCCGATCACCGCGCTCGCCTCGCCATCGCGGAATTGCAGTGTCACCGGTTGGCCGGATTTCGTCTCGGACGCCGCCATTACCGGGGCCCCGGCACTGTCCCGCACCAGGGCAAACCCCCGCTCCAATGTCCGCTCGAAAGAGCCAACCCTGAGCAAGCCGTCAAGCCCACTAAGCTTGATCGTAATGTCCGAAATCACCCGATCGACCGCTCCTTCCAATCGATCGCCGGAGCGGTTCAAGTCAACCGCCGCTTGGCGTGCAGCCCGGGCAATCGACCCCGGGCGAAGCCGTGTGGCGGCTCCGTCCAATGCGGTTTGGCTGCGTTCAAGACGGCGATCGCCGGCACTCGTGAGGCGTTGTTCGATAACCGCCAGGTTCCCAAACATCTTGGCTAGCTGAGTTTCCGGGCGCGGCAATCTGTCAGCCAACCGCGCCACTTGCAGCGCCCTTTGGTCGAGATATCGCAGCACCGCCGCGCCCATCCGCTGATCCAGATAGTCGACGGTTTGCGCCCGGGTTTCGATCAACGATCGCGGGTCGCCAAGGCCGCGGGCATAGCCCTCCAGCCGGGTACGCGCCTCGCCTAACTTTCGAGAAACAGCATTGAACAGCCGCCCCTCGTCATCCATCACCTGGGCCAACAGGTCGGCGCGCACCGGCACAGCGACTTCCGCCGCCGCCGTCGGTGTCGGGGCCCGGCGGTCGGAAGCGAAATCGATCAATGTGGTATCGGTTTCATGCCCCACGGCGGAGATCAGCGGTATTTGACTTGCCGCTGCGGCGCGCACCACCTCTTCCTCGTTAAACGCCCAGAGATCTTCCAAACTGCCGCCGCCACGCGCCACGATCAACAGATCCGGGCGCGGAACCGGGCCGTCCACCGAAAGCGCGTTGAAGCCTTCGATAGCAGCGGCGATCTGGGTTTTCGCGGCGTCGCCCTGAACCAGCACCGGCCAGACCAGCACATGGACCGGAAAGCGCTCAGTCAGGCGGTGCAGGATATCGCGGATGACCGCCCCGGTCGGCGAGGTGACGACCCCGATTACCCGGGGAAGATAGGGCAGGGGACGTTTGCGCTGCTCGTCGAATAACCCTTCTTCGGCCAATCGGCGGCGCCGGTCCTCCAGAAGCTTGAGCAGCGCGCCCTCGCCGGCAAGCTCCATCTGCTCTATCACCATCTGGTATTTCGAACGCCCCGGATAGGTGGTGATCTTACCGGTACAGATGACTTCCATCCCCTCTTCCGGACGGATCGACAGACGCTGTGCGTTGCCACGCCAGCACACCGCGTCCAGCACCGCCTTGTCGTCCTTCAAGGTAAGATAGATATGACCGGAGGAGGCATGACTGGGACGCGAGATCTCGCCGCGCACCCGCACCCGGTCAAAGGATGTCTCGACCGTGCGTTTCACCTGATTCGATAGCTCGCTGACCGAAAGTTCGGGCAGATTGTCGAGGAGTTCCGTGGGCCTGTCCTGCATGCGAACAATCTATGCTACAAGGCGCGAAATCGGAAGTTCGAGGAGCGCTTGGCATGAAAATTCTCGTCGTCGGTTCTGGCGGGCGCGAGCATGCGCTGTGTTGGACCATCGCCACCTCGCCGCTCTGCGACGCGCTGTATTGCGCGCCCGGCAACGCCGGCATAGCCGATGAGGCGACCTGCGTGGCGATCGCCGCCACCGACATTGACGGCATTGTTGAATTCGCCCGCGCAAAAGAGATCGATTTCGTGGTGGTCGGGCCGGAGGACCCGCTGGTCGCCGGCCTCGTCGATAGGCTGGATGCTGCGGGAATAAAGTCTTTTGGACCCAACGCCGCCGCCGCCGCACTGGAAGGCTCGAAAAGCTTTACCAAGGAATTTTGCCAACGACATGCGATTCCAACCGCCGCCTTCCAGCGTTTCGATTCGCTGGAGCCGGCTCTGGCGTATGTCCGCCAACATGGCGCGCCAATCGTCATCAAGGCCGACGGGCTGTCGGCGGGCAAGGGCGTGACCGTGGCGCTAAGCCTCGCCGAAGCCGAGGCTGCCCTGGTCGCCGCACTACGCGACGGCGCATTCGGCGCTGCCGGCAGTGAGGTGGTGATCGAGGAGTTCATGGTCGGCGAAGAGGCCAGTTTCTTCGCCCTGGTCGACGGCAGCCACGCGATGCCACTGGTCGCCGCGCAGGACCACAAACAGGTTGGTGATGGCGATACCGGACCGAATACCGGCGGCATGGGCGCGTATTCACCGGCGGCGGTAATCGACGAGGCGATGGCCGCGCGGGTGATGAAAGAGATCATCACCCCAACGGTCGAAGGCATGGCGGCGGAGGGCAAACCGTTCAAGGGTGTGCTCTATGCCGGTTTGATGATCACCGCCAAGGGCCCGCAGCTGATTGAATACAACGTCCGTTTCGGCGATCCGGAATGCCAAGTCCTGATGGCCCGGCTTAAAAGCGACCTCGTGCCGGCGCTGATCGCCTGCCATGACGGACAACTGGCGCATGTCGATCTTAGATGGGATGACGATGCGGCGATCTGCGTGGTCATGGCGACCAACGGCTATCCCGGCTCCTACCCGAAAGGATCGCCGGTCAACGGCCTTGAGAACGCCGCGCAAGACCAGGCGGTCACGGTATTTCATGCCGGCACCCTGCGTGATCCGGACGGTCAAGTGACCTCGAATGGCGGGCGAGTGCTTGGCGTGACGGCACGGGGCGCAGATATGCGTCTGGCCCAGAAAACCGCGTATCAGGCCATCGACCGAATTGAATGGCCCGGTGGATTTTGCCGCCGCGATATCGGTTGGCGCGCCATCGATCGATTGGGTTAGCGGATAACCCGCTTCAAGGTTCCCCAGTCCCAGCCATAGACCTTGGCCCGCTCAACCCCTTTGGGCAGCGCGCTTCGAGTGGTTAGCCCCCCGATCAGGACACCGATCATCGGTGTGTCCTCGGCCAGAGCGAATCCGATTTCCTGGGCGACCGATTTCGAACTCACCGCTGCCGGGGTAAGCAGCACGACCACCAGATCAGCGGCGCGCATGCGTTGTGTCAGCACCAGGGCGCGCTGTGTCTCGGCAACTGATTCCGCTCGACTGACCCCAACTATCTGGATATCTAATCCCTGCTGGCCAAGCTCGGTAAGAAACTCCCGAGCCTTTTTAACATCGGCCTGAGCGTCGAAGACGATATCGACCTTCGTCGTCATGCAGCGCCTCC
>JAQBUJ010000349.1 GCA_027623845.1 Pseudomonadota bacterium | reverse complement strand
AAGTGAGCTTTACAAGAAGGGCGATGCTTTGCGCCGCAAGATGTACGGCGATGAAGCCTATGAGCGCGCCAATAACGGGGTCTATGGCGACCCGATCATGCGCAAGTTTCTGGATGTCGCCACGGAGACGGTGTTCGGCGCGCTCTGGACCCGCCCCGGCCTCGACGTCAAGACCAGGGCGATGATCTGCGTGGTGTCGGACATCGCGACACAACGCGAGGACGAACTGGAAATTCATTTACGGTTCGCCATCGGCCAGGGCTGGACCGAGGACGAGTTGCTTGAGGCCATGCTGCACCTGTCCGGCTATATCGGCGTGCCGTGCGTACGCGGCGCCATGATGGTGGCCAGCCGGGTCTTCGCGGAACTGCGCGAGGAAGGCGGCAAGTAGACCCTGTCAGCCCACCCGCCGTGACCGTGGATCGAGCGCCGCCTGCAAGCCGTCTCCAAGCAGGTTGAAGGAGATCACGGTGAGGAAAATCAATGTTCCCGGCCACAGTGCCAACGCCGGCGCCTCGGAGATTAAATCCTGGGCGCCGGTTAGCATGTTGCCCCAGCTCGGCATCGGCGGCTGAATGCCGAGGCCAAGGAAGCTCAACACACTCTCGAACAGGATCACGTTGCCTACCGTCAAGGTGGTGGCGACCAGGATCGGCGAGGCTGTATTCGGCAGGATATGGCGGAACATGATCCGGGCCGGGCCAAAACCCTGGGCCAGCGCGACCAGAACGAACTCCCGTTGACGTAGGCTCAAGGTCGCCGCCCGCACCAGCCGCGCTACCGTCGGCCAGCCAACCAGCGCGATGATGACAACGATGCGATAAAGGCTGAACGATTGCGACCCGGAGATCTCTTCCGGCAGGCCGAGCTTGCCGGGGTCGATCGCGGCAAGGACGATCAGCAGCGGCAACAGCGGCAGCGAAATCACCCCGTCGGCGAAACGCATCACAATGGCGTCGACCCGGCCGCCAAAATAGCCTGATATCAGGCCCAGCGTGGCGCCGATCACCGCCGCCGCGACCGCCGCCGTGAAGCCGACCAGGAGTGACACCCGGCCGCCATGCAGGAGCCGCAACAACAGATCGCGGCCCAGTTCGTCGGTGCCCAGCCAATGCGCCGCGCCGGGCGGGGCCATACGGGCGAACAGGTTCACCGCATCGGCGTCAAGCCCGAGCATAACTTCCAAGGCCGGCGCGGATACCACGACAGCGAATAACAGGGCCAACACCCAAAGGCTGACTACCGCCAGACGATGCCGGCGGAAGCGACGCCACGCGGTTGACCCGCCGGATCTGGGATTTGCACCGGGCTGGGCGGTGGACAAGCTCATGAGCCGCGCTCCACCCGATAGCTGATCCGAGGGTCAAGCCAGGCATAGGCGATATCGGCCAGAATATTGGCGATCAGGGTGACGCCGGTCGCTAACAGAAGACCGACCAGGGCGAGGTTATAGTCGTTGCCCATGACCGCGTCGTAGATCGTCTTGCCCATGCCAAGCCAAGAAAACATCGTCTCGGTAATCAGCGCGCCGGAGAACAGCGAACCGAAATCGAGCGCCGCGATGGTCACCACCGGCAGCAGCGCGTTGCGCAACGCATGGCGCCAGACGACGCGGCGTTCGGCCAGCCCCTTGGCGCGGGCGGTGCGGATATAATCCTCGCGCAGGACTTCGATCATCGCGGCTCTGGTGTGCCGGGTATATCCGGCGATCCCGGCGGCTGAGAGCGTCAGGATCGGCAGGATCATGTAGCGTATCCGGTCGAGCAAGCCGCCATCGCCGATGGTCTGCATACCGCTGGCCGGTAGCGCGCCGAGGGATACCGCGAACAAGAGGATCAGTAACAGCGCCAACCAGAATGGCGGCACGGAAACCCCGGCGAAGCACAACAGATTGATTGCCTGATCGGTCCAGGACCCGGGACGCCGGGCGGCGTGGATACCGGCGGGGATCGCCACCATCAGCGCCAGCGCCAGGGAAACCGCCATCAAGATCAGCGAGTTCAGCAACCGAGGCCTTAGAACCTCCAACACCGGCTTGGAGAACAGCCTGGAATAGCCGAAATCACCCTCCAGGGCATTGGCGAGCCATGCGCCGTAGCGATCGAGCAGCGGTTGATCGAGCCCTTGCAGGGCCTTCAGGCGGGCGATATCAGCGGCGGTTACGTTCGGATCGGCGCCGATCATCAGGTCGATCGGGTCTCCCGGCATCAGGCCGAGCAGGACATAGATGATGAAGGACATCACCAGCAGGACGAAGGCCGATTGGGCAGCGCGGGTCAGGATAAAACCGATCATGGATACCACAGCGACAATGGTGTGGGCCGGGTATGAACCACGACCGTACCGGCATAATTCACAGACCAAGCCGCCGCCCGGATCACTCCACCCGCCATTCCTCGACCCAGTTTGTCGTGGTGTACATATGTCCAGTCGGCCGGATGCCCTTCAGCCATTTTGGCAGGATAAATCCATCGGCACGGAAATAGAGCGGGATCGCCGGCAGCCTGTCGGCATAGATCTGCTGGACGCGCTTCCACAAGCCGCCGCGCTTGTCCCGGTCCAGTTCGATCTCGATGGCGTCGATCAAGCGGTCCATCTCGGGATCGTTGAAGCCGGTATAGTTTTGGCCGGCCCAGCTATTCGCCGGGCTCGGGATGAAGTCCGAATGCAGGGTCGTGCGGGGTAAACTTTCCGGCGCCGACAACCAGGCGAACATGGCTAGGCCGGAGAATTTACGCTTGGAGATGGTTTCGCCGAACAGCACCCGGGCCGGTTGGTTGCGGATCCGGACCTCGATGCCGACGGCTTTCCAGTAATCCTGCAATACCTGCTCGACCAGCTCTCGGACCCGGTTGCCGGCGGTGGTCATGATCTCGAAAGCCAGCTTCTCGCCGGCGACGTTGTGGCGCACGCCATTTCGGATATCCGACCATCCGGCGTCGTCGAGCAGCGCCCGCGCCTTGTCGGGGGCGTAGTCGTATTTGCGGATCTCTTCGCTATGCGTCCAATCGAGTGGGTGTACGCCGCTATGGGCGACCGGCTGCTTGCCGGCGAAAAGCTGGTCGCTGATCGCCTGACGGTCGATTGCCTGGATCAGGGCGCGGCGGACCCGCAAATCGGCCAGCACCGGATTGTCGAGCATCAGGTCGAGGTGTTCGTAGATCAGGCCGGGCTTGTAGACGACATCGTAGTCGTCGCCGTGTCGTTTCTCGAAGGCCAGCGCCTGATCGAGCGAGAGTCCCGCTTCACCGGCGATATAATCGATGGCGCCGGACAGCAGATTGGCCTCCAAGGCGGCGGTTTTCTCGATCGTGCGGACTCGGATCTCGTTGAAGGTCGGGGCGGCGCCGCGCCACTGTTCGTTCCGGCTCAGCACGATATGCGAGCCGGGAACCACCTCGGTGATCCGATACGGGCCGTTATACAGGCCCGGATTGGTCGGATCGGTCTCGTAGAGCGTGCGATTGCGGTAATCCTTGGGAACCGCGAAGGCCTTTCCCTCAAGATGGGCCGGCAGCGGCTGAAACCCACTCATCGCGTAGTAGCGATAGTCGAGCTTGCGGTTGACCACCGTGAAGGATTTTTCGTCATGCACCTCGATATCCAGGATGTCCTGGAACGAGCGATAGTCGGCGACGCCGGTCTCCGGGTGTTTGCCGACCTTCCAGGTGAAAACGATATCCCGCGTCGTTACCGGTACCCCGTCGCCCCAGAAGGCGTCGTCGCGCAAGGTGAAGCGGGTGCGCACCCCCTTTTCGCCGGTTGGCTTGCCGGCCTTATCGACGCCATCGAAGGCCTCGGCACGGCCATTGTCGAAGGTCGCAAGCTCGGTGCAGAGCTGGCACATCGCTTCCCAGTCATGGCCGAAGATCGAAATCTGCCGCCGGGCCATCGCCAGGATGTAGGACTTGACCAGCATCGAGTCGATGATCGGGTTCAGCGTCGAGGGGAACTGGGTAATGCCGATGGTGAGTTTGTCCCGGGTCTCGGCCGGTGCGGTGGACGTCGTCCCGAGCGCCGCCGCGATGGTCATGAGCAACGCGATCAGCCATCGAGACAGGACGGTCGCGTTAACCAAAGCCGCCACCCCGGACGTGATCCGGGGTCGACGCCTGTGGCTTAGGCACAGGCCCTGGCTTTCGCCAGGGATTTGGCTGGAGATGGCGGGAAACCGGGCTCGCCGTGGCGCTAGGGGCAAGGTGTCGCCCCGTCAAGTCAGCGGAATATCCAGCACATTGGTCTTGAAGGCGGCGCGCTGGGTCAGTCTGTCGTACCAGGCCTCGAGATTGGTCATGACAGGGCGGTCCTGGATCAGCGTCACCCAGCGGTACACCGCAATGGCCATCGGTATGTCGCCCATGGTAAACGCATCGCCCGCCAAATAGGGATGATCCGCCAACACCTTGTCCATGATCCACATGAGATCGATCATGGTCAGCCGCGCGGCTTCGATGGCGGCCAAGTCGCGATCCGGTTCCGCTGTGCGCACCAGGTTCCAGAATATCGGCGTGATCGCACCGCCGACCGTGGTCTGCTGCCAGTCCATCCAGAGATCGGCATCGGCCCGCTGGCGCG
>JAQBUJ010000348.1 GCA_027623845.1 Pseudomonadota bacterium | reverse complement strand
GGGGCGGGAGGCGCTGCAAAACCGCATTGACCGTCGTCAGCAGGACGAAATCCCGTTTCTCACCGCGCTCGCCAAGCCGGGCCAGAGCCTCCAGACGCTGGCTGACAATCTCGCCATTCGGTGAGACCCGGTCATAGGGCAGGCAATCCCACGCCGGTAGTTTGATGACGGTTAGTTTCGGGGCGAAGAAGCCAAGACAACGTTCGAGTGCATCGAGACGGGTATCATCACGGCAAACATGCACCAGCCGCCCATGCTCGCCCGCCAGTCGGCCAAGCACGCACGCATCCCAGCCCTCCGGCGCCGTGGAGATCCGGGTTTCAGGAAGAGCAAAGGATTCAATAATGTCTGTTGCCAATAACTTACCCTACGAGCTTAAAGTCACGAATTAGATCGAGAACGTCGCTTTGATATTCCGCCGGCGCCACTTCCATGCCGGTAATCCATTTGTAGAGCCTCGGGTCCTCGATCTCCAGCAACGCCTCATAGGTATCCAACTGGCGCTCGGTAAGGCTCGCCATATGCCGGCGGGCGAAATTGCCGAGCAGCAGGTCGGTTTCCTTGGTCCCGGTATAGGCGCTCCGGTACACCAATTTTTTTCGACGGTCGGCCAATTCGCCGGTCATTGCCTGTCTCCGTATCCAACGATCAGTGAAGGGCATCGCGGCTGTGGAAATCCAATCCCCGGACTTCGGTCGCGTTAACCTCCAGCCAACTGGTTATAGCCGTCTGACGGTTTTTAGAATGATTCAACCGCCAAAATCCAGCTCACGTGATTGGGCGCCCGATAGCCTTGCGCCTCTATGTATCTTGGTTCAAGCTGAACCAGCCTTTGAAAGGCGTTCACCTATGACGGGTAACTCTTTCGGTCGCCGCAGATATCTGTTCGCCCATCGTATAGAGCAGCAGGACCTTCCGTCCAAGTCGTTGGTGCGCGCCCTTGATGACTATTGGCGCGGGCTGGCCACGCAAGAGCGACTTCCGTCTCGTGCCGATATCGATCCGATCGATATTAATCTTGAGCTGTTGCCGTGGATCTTTTTGATGGACGTTCTGCCCGGAGCGGAGGAATTAGATTACAAATACCGGCTCGCCGGGACCAGGAATGCTCAACTCGTCGGACGTGACGTAACCGGTTTTTTGGCAAGCGCGATTTTCGATGCCGACGACCGCCAGTTCATGATGCAAACCTTTCACACCACCGTGCGCGAGCGTAAACCAACCTACTGGCAGGGCGCAGTGCCCCATGACCGGCACGGTTCCGTCGCAGTCTACAGAGCGATATTTCCGCTATCCACCGATGGGGTGAAGGTTGATATGCTGATCGGGGCGGCGGTTCCCGACAACGCCCCATCGTCACCCTGATTTTTCGTTACCCTGCTCCACTCATCTGATTCAACAATGCGCCCGGAAATTCTGTTCCCACTCTTTGCCGAAACGTCCCGACTGCAGGGCGTTGGGCCACGGTTGAGCAAATTGCTGGAAACCGTCGCCGGCCCGCATGTCGTCGACCTGCTATGGTTGCTGCCATCCGGCGTGATCGACCGGCGGTTCTCGCCGCGGATCGCCGATGCCCCGCATGGCGTGGGCTGCACAATCACCGTTACCGTGGTCGAACACCGTGCGCCGCCCAATCGCCGCCGGCCCTATGTCGTGTTGTGCTCGGACGACAGCGGCATGTTGGAGTTGATTTTCTTTAACGCCAAAGGCGACTACCTGATGCAATTGCTGCCGCCCGGCGCCACCCGTGTGGTCAGCGGCAAGGTCGAGCATTACAACAACAGCTATCAGATGCCGCATCCCGATCACATGATCCCGCCGGAACAGATCGAGAGCATCCTGGCGCTGGAGCCGGTTTACCCTCTGACTCAAGGTCTGACCCCCAAAGTCCTGCGCCGCGCGATCGATGGCGCGATGGCCCGACTGCCAATGCTGCCGGAATGGGGCGACACCGCGCTGCTGGCCCGAGAGCGCTGGACGCCGTGGAACGAAAGCCTGCGCGCGGCCCATGCCCCGGAAACCCACGAAGCCTTGTCCCCGCTGGCCCCGGCGCGCCGACGCCTGGCCTATGACGAACTCTTGGCCAACCAACTCGCCTTGGCGATGGTCCGCCAGCACCAGAAGCGGCGAAAGGGGCGCTCGATCAAGGGCGACGGAGCGCTGTTCAAGCGGGCGGAAGAGGCCCTGCCCTATCAGCTCACCAACGCCCAGCGCATGGCCTTGGCTGAAATATCCGCCGACATGGCCGAGAGCGCCCGCATGCTCCGCCTGCTACAAGGCGATGTCGGCAGCGGCAAGACCATCGTCGCCTTTCTGGCCATGCTTGGTGCGATCGAGGCCGGATACCAGACCGCCTTGATGGCGCCGACGGAAATCCTGGCGCGCCAACATTTTCAAACCATCGCGCCGCTTGCCGAGGCGTTGGGTTTACGGATCGCGGTTCTGACCGGTCGTGACAAGGGCCGGGCGCGCGAGGCTCTGCTCGCCGATCTGGCGGCCGGCGACATTCACGTGCTGGTCGGCACCCATGCCTTGTTTCAACAGGATGTGGGGTTTCATGACCTGGCCTTCGCCGTGGTCGATGAGCAACATCGTTTCGGCGTCCATCAACGCATGGCCTTCAGCGACAAGGGCGCCGGTGTCGACATGCTGGTAATGACCGCGACGCCGATCCCCCGGACCCTGGCGATGACCGCCTATGGTGATCTGGATGTCTCACGGCTGACCGAGAAGCCGCCAGGTCGCCAGCCGATCACCACCCGCGCGGTTCCCGCACCGCGGCTGGACGAGGTTGTCGCCGCGGTCGGACGCAGCATCGAAACCGGCGCCAGGGCCTATTGGGTCTGTCCGTTGGTCGAGGAGTCGGAGCTGATCGACGCCGCCGCCGCCGAAGAACGCCACCACCACCTCGCCGGGCTCTTCGGGTCGCGGGTCGGGTTGGTGCACGGACGGATGAAAGCGACCGAGAAAGACGCCGTGATGGAGGCCTTCAAATCTGGAGAGATCGACATCCTGGTCGCAACCACAGTGATCGAGGTTGGCGTCGATGTGCCAGAGGCGACGATCATGGTGATCGAACACGCCGAGCGCTTTGGCTTGGCGCAACTGCATCAGCTACGTGGCCGGGGCGCTGGCGCCTCCTCCTGTCTGCTGCTTTACCAGACGCCCCTGGGCGAGACCGCCCGCGCCCGCCTCAAGGTATTACGCGAGACCGAGGACGGTTTTCGAATCGCCGAGGAGGATTTGCGGTTACGGGGGTCCGGTGAGGTTCTTGGCACCCGGCAGAGCGGTCTGCCGTCCTTCCGGGTGGCCGATCTGGCAGTGCACGGAGATTTGTTGGAAACCGCCCGCGACGATGCCCGGTTGATCCTCAATCGGGATCCGGATTTGGCGTCCGAGCGGGGTCAGGCATTACGGGTTCTGCTCTACCTCTTCGAGCGTGACGCCGCCGTGCAGTTCCTCAAGAGCGGTTGACCGAGCGAACCGGCGTGGATTTGTCCACATCGCCCGTCGTATCCGCCGCGTCGCCCAGTTCGGCATCGACATCGACACCGGCATCGGCTTCAGAAGCGGGGTCAGCATCGACGGGGCTCACAGGGGGGCTCACGGGGGGCCCGGATTTTTTACCTGACCATGTAGCGACCTTACCTCCATCCACAACCTGCGCCGGCGTATCATGACGTTCTGCCTGGGCGTCGTTGTCGGCCCGGATCATGTGCATCGCCTGACGCTCGGCTGAACGGCGGTCGGTCGGGGTCACGATGCCGGTCGAGACCAGCATTTTGAAGCCCTCCTCCGAGGTCATGCTGAGATAGTAAAGATCCTTCTTCGGCACGAAGAGCAGAAATCCCGAGGTTGGGTTCGGCGTCGTCGGAACGAAGACATTGACCAATTCAGCGTCAACCACATGCTGCACTTCGCCAACAGTCGTGCCGGTAACGAAACCCATGGTCCAGATGCCGCGCCGGGGATATTCAACCAACACAACATGGCGGAACGCATTGGCGTTCTGCGCCAGCACGGTCTCCATGATCTGCTTAACCGCGCTATGGACATTGCGCACGATCGGCATTCTGGCCATGACTTGCTCGGTAAGCCCAACCAGCCAACGCCCCATGAGGCCGGCGGCCAGCCAGCCGATCAGGATCAGTATGATAAGCGCCAACACCAGCCCTAGGCCGGGCAACGGGATCGGCAAATAATTGACTGGATTGTAATGCGCCGGAACCAACGGCATCACCTGATGGTCGAAAAAGGCGATAATGCCCCAGGTCATCCAGAGCGTAATGCCAATCGGCGCGGTGACCAATATACCCGCGAGCAGATACGCCCGAAGTCTCCCGAAAAGCGTTCGGCGAGGATGAATATTTCGCCGATTTTTCTTTTTATTCGCCACGTTGATCAATCCCGTCTCACGACGTCCCTTGCCACACTCGGTATGAAATCCCAGGGAGGATATAGTCCTCAACAGAGGCGTCGGCAATGGGTCGGTCGATCAAATAGGTCAAGAATCAAGGTGAGAACCAGGGCTTTGGATTGGCGAACCCGCCGTCCGGTTGCATAGGCTGTTGAATGATTGAACCGTGCCTATCCGCTTGACACCCACACCCCCC
>JAQBUJ010000347.1 GCA_027623845.1 Pseudomonadota bacterium | reverse complement strand
AGATCATGGCATTGCAAGTGGCAAACTTTTGCGCCGCCAACTGGTTGGTTTTTGCTCCGCCGTTGACACTGATCAAGAATCGGAGAAAGCTTCTTCTTTTTCTTTTTTGTCTGAGTGTCGCTATTCATCGAACCGCTAATGCTTTCCATCAGTTTTCGGGAACCTCGACGCTACCGGCACATCCAACGTATTTAATATATAAACCCTACATCGGCTAGCGAGATTTAACAATCCAGTCGGGTTGGTGAGGATGCTCAACTGAAAAGCTGGGAAAACCTTTCAAGATATCGGTGCTTCGCCTCGTCCGGAGAGCAGGGCGCCAGGCGGATGCCGGTCCCGACCTTGGAGCGCCCGAATATGCGTCGCGCTTCTGCGTCGGAAAATCCGGCGAGTTGAGTCGCTTCAAGAAAAGCCGAGATTCGATCGGCGCGCTTGATCAGGCGTTTAATATCCATTGGCAGTTCCGCCGGTAAACCGAAACGCAGATGAATGGCGCCTTGCAACCGGCTTTCGACCGACTTGTATTCAACGCCGATCACCGCCTTGAATGGGCTGATCATGTCGCCAATGACATATTCCGGCGCATCGTGCAAAAGCGCGGCGAGGCGCCATTTTATCGGCGTGGATTCCCTCAACTCAATCACCAGACGATCGACCAGCAATGAATGTTCGGCGACTGAGTAGGGTTGATCGCCTTGTGTCTGGCCGTTCCATCGCGCGACCCGGGACAGTCCATGTGCGATGTCTTCGATCTCTACATCCAAGGGCGACGGGTCCAGCAGGTCGAGCCTGCGACCGCTCAACATGCGTTGCCAGGCGCGGGCCGGCGTTGCTTTGGAATCGCGGGGCATCAGCGTCTCCGTCCCGGCGAGGATTTAGAGCGCCGACCTAGATAGAGCACAACCATCAAACCAAACAGCGGTGGGCCCCCAATGCCCAAAGCGCGATTGAAAATACTGACGCTGCGGGCCTGAAATTGTTCCAGATCCATTAGTATCAGACAGCGCTCCCGAGCCGCCATGTCGGCGTAATTCGAGACGCAACGGTTCACCCGTTGAATATGCAGGGCATTGATCCCGGCCATCGCGCTATCCCAACTCGAAATCACGATGCTAAGCCAGATCACGATCCATAGGGTGGAAACGCCGGCCCAGATCATGAAAGCAGGAGTTTTCATCAACCGCATACCCGGCTCCATTCGGTCGCGCGGTTTTAGGCGCGTTATCGTCTCGGCACAAGATGGCCAGCCGTTACAGTCGATGAGGAGTGCTTGACCCGGTGTCAGGAAAGAGGGAGGTTTGGATTGCTGAAACCTACCAAAACTCATGATCCATGGATGCTACAGTTCGGGAACCGGGGGGCGCGGGTCCCGCCGAGGAAGGTCGCACCGATTTCAAGGTGATTGGCCTCATCGGCGTCGCGCATTTTTTCAGCCACTATTACATTTATTTGCTGTTGCCGTTGTTTATCGAGCTGAAGGCTGAGTTCGATGTTTCGTATACCGAACTTGGCTTGCTTTTAACGGTTTTCAGCGCCACGACCGGCCTGACTCAGACGCCCTTCGGCTTCATCGTTGACAGATTCGGGGCGCGCAAAATTCTGATCGCCGGGTTGGCCGTCGAAGGGGTGGCCTTTCTGTCGATGGGATTCGCCAGCGGTTATACGACTCTGATGGCGTTGATGATGATCGCGGGATGCGCCAATGGCGTATACCACCCGGCAGACTATTCGATTCTCTCGGCATCGGTATCCAACCGGCGCATGGGCCAAGCGTTCAGTTTGCATACCTTCGCCGGGAATGCGGGATTCGCCCTGGCGCCAATCACCATTGTGTTCCTCAGCGCTTTGGTCGGCTGGCGCAACGGTTTGGCTATCTGCGGCGCCGCCGGAATCGCCACCGCCGCATTGCTGCTTTTCTATTCTCGACATTTTCGCGATGCGCCGAAACCGTCGACATCCTCGGGCGCTGACGCCGCGCAAGGCGGCAGGGGCAATGGGGTGTCGTTGCTGTTCACGCCCCCGATCCTAATGTGTTTGTTGTTTTTCACCCTGCTCTCGCTTGGGTCATCGGGGCTGACCAGCTTCCTCATTGTGGCCCTTGGGCAACGCCATGGGATGGAGGAGAAGATCGCGACCTTTGCCCTGACGGCTTACTTGGTCGCCAGCAGCGTCGGCGTTCTGCTTGGCGGTTTCATTGCTGATCGGACCACCCGGCACAATCTCGTCGCCGCGGTTTGCTTTTTTTCGACCGCCGTATTGATCGCCGTGATCGGCGCCTTTTTGTTGCCTGGCGCCTTGGTGGTGGTGCTGATGGTGGTGCAGGGATTGATGCACGGGGCGATCATGCCGTCGCGGGATATGATCGTCCGATCGGTGACCCCAGACGGCGCGTTCGGCAAGGTGTTCGGTTTCGTGACCACCGGGTTCAGTATCGGGGGCAGTATTGCGCCGACGGCCTTTGGCTGGATTCTTGATCAATCGCACCCGGAATGGGTGTTTTACGGCGTTGCCTTGATCATGCTCTGCTCGATGGCGACGGTATTCACTTCGGGCCGCCGCCCCGCCAGCTAGTGCTGCGCCGGGTTTTCCCCAGCGAACGCTCGCGGAGCCAAACATACAGGCCACTGGCGATGATCACCGCCGCCCCACCCAAGGTCCAGCCGTCGGGAAAGTGACCGAACAACAAATAGCCATAAATCGTCGCCCAGACGATTTGCACATACTGGAAAGGCGCCAGTAGCGACGCCGCAGCCCGGCGATAGGCCTGGATCACCACATAGTGAGAGCCGCCGCCGATGCAGCCGATGGCCAGCAGCATCGCCCATTGCTCCGCTGTTGGGGTTTCCCAGAAATACCAGGCGACCGGCGAGGACCCAACGAAGCCGACCAGGGCGGTGTAAAACCACATTGAGGTGGCGGTTTCGGTGAAGCTGAGGGTCCGGGTGAGAATGGTGAACAACCCATAGAAAAAGGCGACGCCCAGGATCAACAGATACGCCCAATGCACCTCTTGGAAACCGGGGCGCAAAATGATCAGGATACCGACAAATCCAATGATCACGGCCGACCAACGCCGGATGCCGACTTGTTCTTTTAACAGCGGGATCGACAAGGCGACGACGAAGAACGGCGAGACGAACATGATGGCGTTCGCTTCCGCCAGTCCGATATGGCCAATGGCGGTGAAAAACAGCGAGGTGCAAATCAACAACAACACGCCGCGACTGATCACCTTAACCGGCTGCTTCACCTTGAAGAGCGTTACAAAGCGGCGACCCGGAAACAGCAATAGCATCAACAGCATATGGGCGGCAAAGCGACCCCACACCACCACCGGCACCGGTAGGTCATGAGTCGCCATCTTGACCACCGAGTCGGAGGTCACGAACAGGAACCCGGCCAGGACCGCCAACCCGATCCCTGCCGGAATCGCTTTGCGGGCGGTCTCTGCATCGGAATCAGCCGTGCCGTTGCCGTTGTCATCTGTCACTGTCTGGCTCCGACGATCGGGAGGTGCAGGAAAGGCCCCGTGCTTCTATCACGGACCGGCGAGCTTCTATTACCGACCGGAGGGGCTTCTATCACGGACTGGGGCCGATCGATGCAAAGGAATGCGTGTGATGTCGATCCAGGGCGACGACGCCCAACACCGCGCGCCGCCACCCGATAGCCGTGGTGGGCGCACCGCAGTCCTGATAGCGAACTATTTGAGCTGTTTCGCCATCGGGCTGGCCGTCGGCGGCTCCATTCCTTTGCTCTCGCTGATCATGGAGCGGCGGGGTGTTTCAGAGACCTTGATTGGCGCCAACACCGCCATGGGATCGATAGGGGTGATCTGCATCGCGCCCTTCGTGCCGATGATCGTGCGACGTTTTGGGCTCGCACCGTCGGTGATCGCGGGGATTGTGCTGTCCGTGGCGTCGTTTCTGGCGATGGCGGTTTTCGACTCATTGACCGCCTGGTTCGTGCTGCGGCCGCTTTATGCGGGCGGTCTTGGCATTCATTGGATTGTCAGCGAGACCTGGATGAACACGGTAGCCTCCAACCGCAATCGGGGGCGGATCATGGCGATCTACGTGACAACCATCGCTGCCGGTATGGCGGCGGGGCCGGCCATCCTTGGGGTGACCGGGACCGAGGGATGGATGCCCTTCGCGGTGTTTGGCGCGGCCACCTTCCTGGCGGCGCTGCCGTTGGCGTTGGTTGCCCGCTATGCGCCACAATCGCAGATCGGTGGCCATGGGACGCCGGCATTGTTGATTCGCGGCGCGCCGACAGTGTTCGCAGCGGTGGTTGCGGTGGGGCTGTATAGTGGCGCCTGCTTCGTCTTTCTACCGATCTACGGACTGCGCAGCGGCATGGCGGAAGCTGACGCGGTATTTTTGCTCACGGCGTTTCTCGCCGGTAATTTATTGTTTCAGGTGCCGATCGGTTGGCTCGCTGACCGGATAAACCTTCGGTTGCTTCTACTGGCGTGCGCCGCCGTGGCGATTGTCGCGCCCTTTCTGATCGCCGGGGTGATCGGGGCCCCGGTTGTGCTGGCGATCTTCATGGCGCTGTGGGGCGGGGCGGTTTTCGCGTTCTATACCGTTGGCATTACGATGCTCGGTCAGCGTTTTCAAGCCGGTGAAC
>JAQBUJ010000346.1 GCA_027623845.1 Pseudomonadota bacterium | reverse complement strand
CGCGGCGTTGATACCGGACCAGAAAACGGCGGCTACCTACCGTTTCTTTCACTCGATTAAAGAAAAAGACGATCGCTATCAGGTCGACTATCTCGGTTCCGAATTCCAGATCACCCCCGGTAAGACTGTGGAAGCCACCAACCGTTTGTTCGTCGGCGCCAAGGAAGTGAAGCGGCTGGACGCCTATAGCGAGGACCTGGGAATCGCCAATTTCGATCTGGCGGTTGATTTCGGATGGTTCTATTTCCTAACCAAACCGTTCTTCTACGCCATTTCCTACCTCTATGAGTGGTTTGGGAATTTCGGATTGGCGATCCTCGGCTTCACCATTTGCGTTAAGGCGGTGTTCTTTCCGCTCGCCAACAAGTCCTACAAGTCGATGGCCAAGCTGCGCGCGTTGACGCCGAAGCTGCAAACGCTGCGCGAGCAATTTGGTGACGACAAAGTGCGGCTGAACCAGGAGATGATGGCGCTCTATAAGCAAGAGAAGGTCAATCCAGCGGCCGGCTGTTTACCGATCGTCGTCCAAATTCCGGTGTTCTTTGCGCTCTATAAGGTGTTGTTCGTGACCATCGAGATGCGGCATGCGCCGTTCTATGGTTGGATCAAGGATCTGTCGGTCGCCGATCCGACGACGATCTTCAACGCCTTCGGTTTGATCCCCTTTACCCCGCCACAATTCCTGTTGATCGGCGCCTGGCCGGTGCTCATGGGACTGACGATGTTTCTGCAACAGCGTCTGAACCCGCAACCGACAGACCCGGTGCAGGCCAAGATCTTCATGTTTCTGCCGCTGTTCTTTACCTTTTTGCTGGGAACCTTCCCGGCCGGGCTGGTGATTTACTGGACCTGGAACAATCTGCTGTCGATCGCCCAACAGAAACTGATCATGTTTCGCATGGGCGTGAAATAGCCGGTGTCGCATGGGTGATGCCACGATGACCGCCGAGGCCGACGAGCCAATCTATTCCGAACCGGAATTGGAGCGAGGCAGGCTCCTGTTCGCGCGCGAATGCACCTTTGTCATGGGCACCGCGACCCTGGATCAATTGCCCGACGCAGCTTTGCCGGAGATCGCTTTCGCCGGTCGGTCGAATGTCGGGAAATCCAGTTTGGTCAACGCCCTGACCGGCCGCAAGACACTGGCCCGGATCTCGAATACCCCCGGGCGCACCCAACAACTGAACTTCTTTGACCTTGGTCAACGACTGACCTTGGTCGATCTGCCAGGATATGGCTATGCCAAGGTCTCGAAGACCCAGGTGGCGGCCTGGACCCAGACCTTGAAGGCTTACCTGCGCGGTCGCACCACCCTGCGCCGAGCCTGCCTGCTCATCGATTCGCGACACGGGATCAAGGATCTCGATCGGGAGATGATGGAGATGTTGGACGAATCCGCCGTGGTCTATCAGGTGGTGCTGACCAAAATCGACAAACTGAAGAAGGGCGAGATCGAAAACCTGGAAAAAGCGGTGGCCAAGGAATTGCTCACCCGTCCGGCGGCCTTTCCGGTCCTCGCCCTGACCAGTTCGGAAAAGCAGATCGGCATCGCCGAACTGCGCGCCGGGTTGGCGCAATTGGCGCAATGGTGAGACAGCACGCAGCGCCTCGCACTGATCAAGCGGCGGCGGGGAAAGCCGGGAAAGGCGCCATGGACGCCACCCCCGCACAGCAGGAGCATAGCCGATGAGCCCATCCGACGCCGAAGCCCGAGCTGCCTGGCTTGACAAAGCCGGTATTCTCACCGATGCGCTGCCATTCATGCGCCGCTATAGCGGCCGCACCGTGGTGGTGAAGTTCGGCGGCCACGCCATGGGCGATCCGGCCCTGTTCAAAACCTTCGCCGCTGACATGGTTTTGCTAAAGCAGGTCGGAACGAACCCGCTGGTGGTCCATGGCGGCGGTCCGCAGATCGGTGACATGCTCAAGCGCATGGCGATCAAGAGCGAATTCATCGACGGATTGCGGGTCACCGATCGCCCCACCGTCGAGATCGTCGAGATGGTGCTGGCCGGATCGATCAACAAGTCGATCGCCGCCGCGATAAACGAGGCCGGCGGCCGTGCTGTCGGGATTTCCGGTAAGGACGCCAATCTGATCCGAGTCACCAAACTGACCCGAACCAAGATCGACCCGGACAGCAATATCGAAAAGATCGTCGATCTTGGCTTCGTCGGCGATCCCTCGGAGATCGACGTGACGTTGCTCGATACGCTCACCGCCGGCGGGTTCATCCCGGTGATCGCGCCGGTCGGCCTCGGCGCCGATGGTGAGACCTACAACATCAACGCCGACACCGCCGCCGGCGCCATCGCCGGCGCCTCCGATGCCCGGCGGATGCTGATGCTGACCGATGTCGAGGGCGTGCTGGATAGCGCCGGCGTCTTGATCCCTGAATTGACCGTCTCGAACGCCCGCGCCCTGATTAAGAATGGGACGATCACCGGCGGCATGATCCCCAAGGTCGAGACCTGCATCGAGGCGGTCGAAGCCGGGGCCGGGGCCGCCGTCATTCTCGATGGGCGGATACCGCATGCCGTGCTGTTGGAGCTGTTCACCTCGCAAGGTCACGGCACCATCATCCGCACCGGTTAAGCGGCCATCGCAAAAGCCGCTAATCGACGTCCGCCACCAAGTCGATTTGCCAGATCATGTCATCCTCGGTCATCGGAAACGCCCCCTCGGCGTCCGGGCGAATGGCGCTGGCCGGAGGCAAATTCCCGAGCCGCAATTGCAGTTGCAACGCGAAGGCCATATCGAGGTCGGCCTTCCAGGCCAGCGCGGTCATCGCCTTGCCGCTGCGCGAATTGAGCAAACTGTGAACCACCGGCTCCTCCAGCCCGGAACGCAGGGCCAGCGACGCCATCAAGAACGCCCGACGACCGGAAGCCAGGGCCGCCGAAACGGTTTTATCGGTCAGTTGCCCGGCATTGTACAACTGCACAGCGGCATTCCTTTCATCGACCGGGTCATCACTCTCCAGTCCGGTGGCGGCGCTCGGGTCCGCTTCGATGCGCCGGGCCAGTTCCAGGCCGAGCAAGCCGCTGGTGTGCTCATCCAATTCGGTCCGTCGTTTCAGTTCCGCCACCAGGGCGATGGCGACGAACTTGGCCAACCTCAAGGCATTGGCCGACGATAATCGGGGTCGGCGGACCAGGGGTTCGTGCAAACCCGGACGGTCGGCGGCCGTCTCGATCAGCCGATCAAGGGTCTCCTCGCGGATCTGTGCCGAATCGTTGCGCAGCAAGGCGTTGATCGCCGGTTCATCATCCGCCTCGACGATGGCGTCCGAAACGGTGGTGGAAACCCCCCAGCGCCTGGAAATCGCCGCACCCGCGCCCCGCACCACCGGACTGGCGATAATCTCGACCAGCACCGCATCGGTGAGCAGCGGCGAATTCTCCAACAGCGGTCCGGACACCGAAAGATCGGGGTCCCGGGCCAGCGTCTCGATCACCCGGCTGACAATCTCCGGCGGCGCCATCGGTATATCCTGCAGCGTGGCCGAGATCATCGCCCGAACCCGGACCATCTCGTCACGGGCCAGGGTCTCAAGAACGTCGATCGTCATTCGCCGTACCGCCGCGCGTTCCTCATCACCCAGATCCGGCGTCAACCGGGCGATCTTGCCCGCCAGTTCCGAGCGGACATCGACATTGGCGTCGCGGGACAGAAAGCTGTCGGCTTGGCGCGGCGTCGCGGGATTGCGGGCACCACATCCGGGTTCGACGCCAGATTCAGGCGTTCCGCCGGATTAGCGCCCTGGGCCGCCCGTTTGGCCGCCTCGTATGCCGGACCGTCACGCTTGCCCGTGCTCATGATGCGCCCACCTCAACATTCCCCTTCACCACCGCCACCGGCGCGACCACCAGCGCACTCTTGCCACTATGCTTGACCTCATACATCGCCGCATCGGCGCGGGCGATCAATTGTTCGAGAGTCTCGCCGCTTTCAGGATCGAACGCCGCCAAGCCAATCGACATACCCAACGGCCGTTCGGGGTCGGTAGCGAAAGGCGCGAACAGCGTCGCGTCGGCCATCAAATCATAGGCCCGGTCCTCGGCCAGGGCGACATCGGCGCCTTCAAGCCAAAACGCGAATTCATCGCCGCCCAGCCGCGCCACCAGATCATCCTGGCGAACCATCGCCCGTAATTTGCCGGCCACCGCGATCAGCGCGCGATCGCCGGCCTGATGGCCTAATTCGTCGTTCACCGATTTGAAATTATCCAGATCCACATAGGCCAGCGCCCCCGCCGACGTCCCGGCCCCATCCTGGGGCTCCACCTTGAGGCGGACCCGTTCGGTAAAGGTTCGGCGATTCAGCAGCCCGGTCAAGGGGTCGGTGGTCGACAGTTCTTCCAGGCGTTCATGGGCTGCGATCTGCTGCAAGGCGATACCAACCTGACCGGCGACCGATCCAAGCAAACGTATTTCCGTGTCTTCCCAGGGCGCACCGGGACTGACCCGCCAAAGCACGATGGCGCCATTCGTCGTGTGATGATAGCGCGTGACATGGGCAACGGTCCGATTGGCCGCAACGGTCGCGAAAACCGGCCCTTGCGACGAAGGGTCCAGGTCGACCAGCGGATCGGCGGGAGGGGCGCCAAAAACACCAACCTGGCGGAACCCGCCG
>JAQBUJ010000345.1 GCA_027623845.1 Pseudomonadota bacterium | reverse complement strand
GATCCCCCGGCGGGTCGACGCCGGGGGATCACGCCGGGGGGTCACGGGGGACCATTCGGGACCGATACCACAGAGGGAGGTTGAAATGGCTTTATGGCATGAAAAGAAACTGTTCACCGTTGATGTCATCTTCTGCTGGTGCATCGCCGGATTGAGCGTCGGAAGCCTCTTCGTGATGTGATCCGATGGCGCGGGTAATTCACCTGCCGGGTGGGGCGGCGCAATTCCGATTGCCTCACCCCAAATTTAGGCCACACTCCGGGTGCCCCACCGTCTCGCCCGGAGACCATTATGTCCGACACCGCCCATCCCGCCCTTGGCAATCACCTGATCCGTTATACTTCCGAGACCTTCCCCGAGATTATCGTGCGAGCCAAGGGGTCTTGGGTTTGGGACAGCCAAGGCAAGGCGATCCTGGATTTTACCTCCGGACAGATGTGCTCGACCCTGGGCCACAATCACCCGGCCATTGTCGAGGCGTTGAAGTCCAGCGCCGATACCGCAATCCATTTATTCAGCGGGATGATCCCCGACACCGTGGCCGATCTGGCTGAGCGCATGGCGGCGATCCTGCCGGCGCCATTGTCCAAGTCGATGTTCGTCAACACCGGCGGCGAGGCCAACGAAGCGGCGATCAAGATCGCCAAATTCGCCACCGGCGGCTACGAGACGGTGGCGCTGGGCGGGTCCTGGCACGGGGCCGGCGGCGGCGGCGCGGCGGTTTCGATGGCCAGCGACCGCAAGAACCACGGACCGACCATGCCCGGCGTTTACGCGATCCCGGAGCCGAACGCCTATCGCTGCCCGGTTGAACACTGCCGCGATGCCTGCGACCTGACCTGCATGAAGATCGGCTTTCGCATGCTGGATATGCAATGGGCCGGCGCCCCAGCCGCGGTAATCGCCGAGCCGATCCTGTCCGCCGGCGGGGTGATCGTTCCGCCGGAAGGCTATTTCAAGGCGCTCCGGCAGGAATGCGAGGCGCGGGGGCTGATGCTGATCTTCGACGAGGCGCAGACCGCCTTCGGGCGTATCGGCGAGTGGTTCGCCGCCGATGGCCTGGGCGTGACCCCCGATATCATGGCGGTCTCCAAGACTCTGGGCGGCGGCATCCCGCTGGCCGCCACGATCACCAGCGACGCGATCGAGGAGACGGCGTATCAGCGCGGCTTTTCGCACTACACCTCGCACGTCTCCGACCCGCTGCCGGCCGCCGTCGGGGTCGCGGTGCTGCAGACCATCGAAAGCGAGAACCTGATTGAGCGGGCCAAGGAGATGGGCGGCTATCTGCGCCAGCGGATGCTGGACCTGCAACAGAAATATGAGGTGATCGGCGATGTCCGCGGTCAGGGACTGTTGATTGGCGTCGAGCTGGTTGAGGATCGCGAGGCAAGGGTCCCGTATCATAAGCTTGGCGCCCGCACGACCGAGCGGTGCCTGGAGCTTGGCCTGTCGATGAACATCCGCCGCCGCCCGGAACGCGGCTCGGTCTGGCGCATCGCCCCGCCGCTTACCGTCACCAGGGATGAAATCGACACCGCGACGGCGATACTGGATCAGGCGCTGGGGGAATCGCTGGATGCGATGGCGCGGGAGTGTTGAGCGCGCCGGAAATCCGCGCCGCTCGCTCCATCACCTCGGCCCAACCGGAGGTCGATCTTGCCGGCATCAAACGATAGCGACCCAAAACCGGCCGAACCGACACGCGACGACAACACCCAGGTCTTGGGTATCGGGTTGGCGGTGCTGGCGGTATTGCTGTTTGCCTGTCTGAACGTGATGACCAAGCACACGTCGGTGACCTATTCGATGGTCCAGATCCTCTGGTTCCGTTATCTGCTGCTCGGCGGTTTCGGGCTTGGGTTGGCGGTTCGCAAACACAAAAAGGCGGCGTTCCGCTCCCAGGTGGCCTTGTTGCAGGTGGCCCGGGGGGTTCTATTGGCCACCGAGGCCGGACTCTATGTCTTTGCCTTCCGGCACTTGCCGCTGGCGGAGATCTCGGCGGTCTCCGGCACCGCGCCGATGGTGGTGACCGCGATGTCGGCGCTCATGCTGCGCGAGGTCATCGGAATCAGGCGGTGGGCGGCAGTGGTGGCGGGCTTCGTTGGGGTGCTGATCATCGTGCGGCCCGGCTTCGCGGTCTTCAATCCATGGATGCTGGCGCCGCTGTTCGGCACGGTGCTTTGGGCGCTGTATCAGGTGCTCACCCGGCTGGTGTCGCAATATGATGACCCGGAGCGCACGACAATGTTCACCGGGACCGTTGGACTGGGCCTGGCGTGTATCGCCTTGCCGTTCTTTTGGCAGCCGGTCGATCTTGAATGGTTGCTCAAACTGCTGCTGCTCGCGGTTTTGGGCGGCGCCGGGCATTCAACCTTGATCAAGGCGTTGAGCTTGGCGCCGGCCAGCCTGATACAGCCATTCAGCTATACCGGGATGGTCTGGGCGGTGCTGTTCGGCTGGTTGTTCTTCGGTGATGTCCCGGCGGTGACGACGCTGTTCGGCGCATCGATCATCATCGCGTCGGGCCTGTACACCCTGCACCGGCAAAGGCTCCGGAGCAGTGGCTCCAAACCGCAATCGACTTAGCCCGCGTCGCGGCGCGACCGAGCCCCACCCCCGTATCGCCAAACCGTTAAGGCGAGAGTATCTTCCCTGTCGCTAGCGACAAGACCGAAGGCGCGACATGACCAATGACACTATGGGTGAAACGGCGGCCGGAACGACGGGGGGCACGACGGGCGGCGACATGGGCCATTTGGGCAACGCCTATGGGCGGTTTTTCACTGAAATAGGCACCCGTGCGGACCGCCCTTTCAAGATTCTGGCGCCGATGACGACGCTTAGTTTCGGCGATGTTTTTATATTCGCCTCCATTGCCGCGCGGGTCGCCTCGGCTTTTGATCACAGTTATTGCGACTTCCTGGTCGATCACCGCCGCCCATACTTCAAGGATATCCTGGCGTTTTACCCATTCGCCGCCAACGTATTGGTGGTTCAGGAGGAATGGAGCAAGCTGCCTTTCGTTGCCTTGGCCGGCCCGGCCCGGGGCCTGGATTGGCGGCACACCGACTATCACGATCTCATTTTGACCAGCGGCTTGCTTTCCGCAGCGCATTTCGAGGATCTGCCGCAATGTGCGTTGCAGATTCCGCAAGACCATGTCGCCGGGTTATCTGACAGGCTGATGCGTTTGGGACTGCGCGGCGACCGCTGGTTTTGCGTGATGCATTGGCGGGAGCCGACCTACAAATTCAAAGCCGCTCCCAACCCACGAGATGTCGATCCACAGCGCTATTTACCGCTTATCGACCATGTTATCGATGATCTGGGCGGGCAAGTCGTTCTCCTTGGACATCCGGAGATGACTCGCCCGGCGCCGAGGGACGGCTTGGTTGATCTCGCGGGCATAGAAAACACCTGGGTGCTGCAGGCGTTCGCAACCTCGCGCGCCCGGTATTTCGCCGGTTCGCCGTCCGGGGCGACCGGAATGGCGCATGCGTTTCTCATCCCTTCGGCTCATCTCGACGTGCTGGATTGGTATACCGGCAGCCCGGATGATTGGGCGTTGACCCCGGAATTGCGGTTGCCGGATGGTCGGTATGTTCGCCAGGACGACCTGTTCCAGTCCGGCTGGATGCACTCGGGCCGCATCGCCGAGGCCTTTGCCGCCGGTGAGGCGATATCGATGGAAAAATCGTCGACGGTTGAAATGATCTCGACGATTGATCGGATTCATCGCGACACCGACGCCATTGTTGGATGGCGGCCGGCGCAGCCGCCTCCACTGGAGCGAGCGAACCGTATCGCCCTACCCCTACAAGGCACCGGGCGCCCCAGGTTCATTGAAATGGATAAGGCGCCATAGGAGGCCAACCATGCATGTCGTCATCTTCGAGGTTGAACCCACCGAGGCGGGCCGTGCGACCTATCTGGAGATCGCCGGACAGCTCCGCGCCGAGTTGGAGACCATCGACGGCTTCATCTCGATCGAGCGGTTCGAAAGCCTGGTGACGCCGGGCAAGGTATTGTCGCTGTCGACCTGGCGTGATGAGGCGTCGATCACCCGATGGCGTGAGCGCGTGGCCCATCAGGCGGCGCAGGAACGCGGTCGCTCGGAGTTGTTCAAGCGATACCGCATCCGGGTCGCCGAAGTGGCGCGGGACTATGACCTGGAGACCTCGCCCTGGCGCGGACCAAAAAAAGCACTGGGCGAATAGCCGCCGGCCACATCCGTTTAGCTTTGCTGCTGTTGTTTCCAGAGCTGGATGCTGGGCAGGAAATCCCAACCGAAGGCCCGCTCGCTCGACCCTCCAGATTTAAGCTCGGCGAGCTTGTCCATGGCCTCTGCGGGGGTCGGGTGATGGCCGGCGGCGATCCACCACATGACGAAGGTGGGATCTTTCGAAGGCTCGAACCAGTTCGAACGCCGTTGGAAATATTGTTTGTGGATGGTGTTCCAAACAAACTGCTCCAAGGTCTCCGGCGATTGCCAGACCGAGAGATTGATGATGAATCTTGGGTCATCGGAAACCTTGATGCCGGTGGCGCCGTCGCCCTCTCCGTCGGTCAAGCGCCAGACGAAACCGGCAGAGTGAGGTCCTCCCCGGAAACCGGACAGTTACTTAAGCTATAATTTT
>JAQBUJ010000344.1 GCA_027623845.1 Pseudomonadota bacterium | reverse complement strand
ATGCCCCGGCCAAGCGTCCACTGGCCGGTCGCCTCGGCGGTGCTGGCCCACGACGCCCAGATCGCCGCCGCCGGCATCACCACGGTTTTCGACGCCGTCGCGGTCGGCGGCGCACTCGATAATGACGACCGCGAGAAAATGCTGTCGGAGGCGGCCAACGCGATCCGCGACGCGGTGCGGCACGGCAACCTGCGCGCCACCCATTATCTGCATATGCGCTGCGAGGTCTCCAACCCCCGCGCCTTGGAGCTGTTCGAGCCGTTTCGTGACGAGGCGCTGGTCAAGCTGGTCTCGATCATGGACCACACGCCAGGACAACGACAGTTTGTCGACGAGAGCAAACTCCGGGTCTATTACCAGGGAAAATACGGGCTCAACGATGCCCAATTCGCCGACATGGTGATCAGCCGAAAGCAAAATCAAGCACTCTATTCAGACAAGCATCGCCTGGCCATTGCCGCTGACTGCCGTGACCGCGCCATGGTGACCGCCAGCCATGATGATGCAACCGACGCGCATATCAAGGAAGCCGATTCCCTGGGCGTCAGCATCTCTGAGTTTCCAACCACCTTTGAGGCCGCCCGCGCCGCCCGCGCCAGCGGCATGACCACGATCATGGGCGGTCCGAACGTTGTGCGGGGCGGCTCGCATTCCGGTAATGTTTCAGCGGCGGCGCTGGCCGAGGCCGGCTTGCTCGACGCGTTATCATCGGACTATGTGCCCTCAAGCCTGCTGCACGGCGCGCTGATGCTGCACGATAACAACGGCCTGACACTGCCCCAGGCAATCGCCACGGTGACCCTCAACCCGGCGGCCATGGCCGGGTTCACCGATCGCGGAGAGATCGCGCCGGGCAAGCGGGCCGATTGGGTCCGGGTGCGCCGGCTTGACGACGGCACCCCGGTTATTCGCGAGACCTGGCGCGCCGGACAGCGGGTGGCCTGAGCGTTCTATAGGGGAGAGACAATATGAACCCGGTCGACGAGATCCTTGGTCCTTTCGCCCGTCACGGCAGCGCGCACTTCGACGAAAAGGACGTCACCCAGCTCGGCCATGCGCTGCAATGCGCCCATCAGGCCGAACAGGCCGGCGCCAGCGCCGCGATGATTACCGCCTGTCTGCTGCACGATGTCGGTCACCTGATCAACGTCGACGCCGGCGCCGCGATCGACCGGGGCGAGGATACCGAGCATGAGATCCGCGCCCAGGCCTATCTGGCGGCCTGGTTCGATGACGACGTGTTGCAACCGATCCGTTGGCATGTCGACGCCAAGCGCTATCTGACCGCGACCGATCCGATTTACTTTTCCACGCTTTCCCATGGATCGGTGCGCAGCCTTGAGGTTCAGGGCGGCCCGTTCTCCAAGGCCGAGGTCGCCGCCTTCGAAGCGCGGGAGCACTTTCAAGACGCGGTCCAACTCCGCCGGTGGGACGAGACCGCCAAGTCGCCGACCGCGGCAACGCCGCCGTTGGAGCATTTCCGGCCCTATGTCGAAGCGGCGCTGAGGTCTGACAAGCGCCCCCAGGCCTAAATCAACAATCATCAGACTGTTGCTGGGATCAGGGCCTGTGCTAAATCGACAAGTCGAAGCGAAACTCCTAAAATTGGGCGTCGCGTCGCAAGGCGGGACATGTTCTCGGGGCGGGGTGCAAGTCCCCACCGGCGGTATGGGCGACAAATGCCCGAGCCCGCGAGCGCCGCTTCACGACGACGAAGCGGGTCAGCAGATCCGGTGCGATGCCGGAGCCGACGGTAATAGTCCGGATGGAAGAGAAAGAAGCAGCCGATCCGCCACAGGATCGTGGCGCCGGCTGTTTTATTCGCCCTGATTCACGTTTCTGCTATGCATGGAGCAAGCAATGGATCAGAGCACCCAAACAACACCAAGCAGCCCGCGCATCGCCTTTATTCAGGCCCGCTGGCATGCCGATATCGTCGACCAAAGCCGGATATCCTTCCTCTCGGAGATCGATCGGCTAACCAACACGGCGGCTGATGTAGACATTTTCGATGTGCCCGGCGCCTTCGAAATCCCGTTGCAAGCCCGAACCCTGGCCCGCACCGGGCGCTACGACGCGGTCGTCGGCGCCGCCTTTGTCGTCGATGGCGGTATCTACCGGCATGATTTCGTCGCTCAAAGCGTGCTTGGCGGGTTGATGCAGGCGCAGATGGATACCGATGTTCCGGTCCTCTCGGTCGTCCTGACGCCGCACCATTTCCAGGAGACCGACGAGCATCGCCGGTTCTTCCTGGATCATTTCCAGATCAAAGGACGCGAGGCCGCCGAAAGCTGCATGGCGATCATCACGCAACGGGCGATGAACCTCGATTGAGGGAGCGGTTTGGCGCTTAACTTTGGCCCTCAGCGTTCGCGATCTAGGCCTGGATAACCGCCCCGCGCGCGGCTTCGGACGCCCGTTGATAGGCCAGCGCCGATAGCGCCAGGTCGCCGATGGCGTGGCCCCGGAAGATAAACGCGGTTCGCTCCGCCGGCTCGCCCCGGCCTGCCACCTCACCAAGAACCAGGCCCGACAGATCGCCATTGACCAGCGCCGGATCGGCCAATTTGTTACTCATCGAAGCTTCCTGCTCCAAGTCATCGACGATGATCCGGTCAAGGGCGGCGAAACTGCCCTTGATCCAGGGCGCCGCCAGATCGGTAATTGCGGCGAAACATCCGGGCTTCAGCGATCCGGCGTCCAAAAACGGCTCCATCGTCGCCGAGAAGGTGACCGAAGTGGTGATCAGGTCGGCGCCGGCAATCGCCTCGTCCGCCGTGTCGCAAATCACCGCTGAAAGTCCCAAACTGGCGGCCAATTGGCACAGCGCATCGATATTTGGCCGGCCCCGACCGAAGGCGCGCACCTCACGTAATGGATACAGCGCGGCAAAAGCCTGCAAATGGCTGTGCGCCTGAACGCCGCAGCCGATGAAGGCGGCGACCGAGGCGTCGGCCCGGGCCAGGCGTTTGGCGGCGACGGCGCTGAGCGCGGCGGTCCGCACAGCAGTGATCCAGCCGGCGTCCATACAGGCCAACGGCAAGCCGGTCTCGCTATCCATCACGGTAATCAGCCCGTTGATCTGCGGGAGCCCGCGTGCTGAATTTCGCGGGCTGAGCAGCACCGATTTCACCGCCATGATCGGCGGCTCATCCGCCGCCGCCAGGGTCGCCATCATATAGCGGCCATCGTCGGGCAGGATCGCCGCCTTCGGCGCCCACCACACCTTCGAGTGCGCCCGTCCGTGAATAAGCGCCTCGATGGCCTCGACCGACTCCTCGGTGGTGATCCCCAAGCCCGCCAAATCGTTCTCGGAAAGGTAGAGGATCGTCCGGGTTTCGGTCATCGGTTGACTTTCTTTTGCGTGACCAGCCCCGGCTATTGGGTGACCAATGCCGGTTTGTGGTCGAACCAGGGCTTTGCCGCTTCCAATTGCCCGGCCAGGCGGAACAACGTCGCCTCATCGCCATAGCGGGCGACCGCCTGAACCGCAATTGGAAAGCCATCGGCGTTGCGTCCGAGCGGGATCATCATCGCCGGTTGGCCGGTGGTGTTGAACCAGACGGTGAACGGGCTGAAATGAAAGACCCGGCGCCAGTATTCGTCCAGATCATCCATCATCATGTCCAGCCAGCCGAGCTTTGGCGGCAGGGTTCCCAGTCCCGGGGTCAGCAGCACGTCGTAATTTTCCTGAAACGCCGCCATCTGCCGGCCAATTCGATGTGCCGTCTGGGTGGCGCTCATCAGGGTTGCGCCATTGATGCCCTCGGCAAGTTTCACCGTGTTGGCGACCACCGTCTCCAGATCGCCCGGTCCCGGCGCGGCGCCGGAGGGATGGCTGCGAATGGCGTTCAAGGCGTTGACGGCGCTGATCGTGCGAAAGGTTGGCACGATCGCCTCGCCGTCGACCTCGGGGTCGGCTTCTTCGACGATATGGCCCAATTCCTCGCAAAGCGTCGCGGTTTCCCGCAGCACCCTCAGATAATCCGCCTCGACCGGCGCGCCGTTCGGTGCTTTGGCGGTGAACGCGAGCCGCAATTGGCCCGGATCGGCGCCAACCTCTTCGAGGAACGGCCGGGCCGGCGGCGGCGCGCTGTAGGGATCGCCTGGCCCGCTGCCATGCGTGGCGTCAAGCAGAGCCGCGTTATCACGCACCGAAAGCGAGACCGCATGCTCAATCGCATAGCCCATCATGCCCTCGCCGGCATAAGGCCATTGGGTGTTCCGGCCCCGGGTCGGGCGCAGGCAGCCCGCAGGACGCCGCCGGTCCGCGGATCGAACCAAAGCCATCGGAAGCATGGGCGATGGGCAACATCCTGGCGCCAACCGCAGCCGAGGCGCCGCCGCTGGAGCCGGAAGGCGTGCGCGACAGATCCCAGGGATTGTGCGAGGCGCCATGCAATTGCGGCTCGCAAGTAAGGCTGAGGCCAATCTCGCAGGTATTGGATTTGCCGAAGATGACCATGCCGGCCTGCTTGATCCGCGTCACATGCAGACTATCGGCCGGCATCGGCGGCAGATCAGCGAAGAACCGGCTGCCCCGGGTGGTCCGGGTCCCGGCCAAGGCCGAGCCCAGATCCTTGAGCAGAAACGGCACCCCCTTGAGCGGACCATCCGGCAAGCCGGCGGCGATCTGCGCG
>JAQBUJ010000343.1 GCA_027623845.1 Pseudomonadota bacterium | reverse complement strand
TTCGACGATGAAGGCGGTGACGCCGCCGCGCCCCGGCCCGCCGGTGCGCGCGAAGACCAACCCGTAATCCGCCCGGTCGGCGCCGCTGATCCACAGCTTGGTGCCGTTCAGCACCCAATGGTCGTTGCCGTCGCGGACCGCCCGGGTCTGGATGGCGCGTGCCGGGTCACTGCCGCCCGAGGGCTCCGACAGGCCAAAAAACACCCGCTTTTCACCGCGCAGCATCGGATAGAGATACTTTTCCTTTTGCGCTTCGGTCGCCTCGAACAATTGCGCCTGCCGGGCGCCGCCGAACGCATAGTAACAAGGCGCATAGAGCCCGGCCCGATGCTGTGCGCACTCAATCGCGATCAGCACCCGGGTCACCATGTTGATGTCCGGGCCCCCATATTCCGGCGGCGTATCAAGGCCGTACAGGCCCATTTCCTTGGTCTTTGCGACCAGCCCCGCCAGGACTTCCGGCGCCACCTCATCGGCGTCGGGATCGAGATCATCCTCAAGCGGCAGGATCTCCTGGCGCACGAAACGGCGCACCATGTCGACGATCATCGTCTGTTCTTCGGTGAGCGCGAAATCCATGGTCTAGTTTCCTTCTCTAAGCGGACGGTCGTCCCTCGACAGGCGGGCGATCCGGAGCGCCGGCGGCGCCTTGGACGCAAAAGCGTTCCTCATCCCGGCGCCGTTGTGGGCGGCACGATACATCAGCCTGGTACACCACCGGGTCGCAGGCGGCCCAGCATGCGCGGATCAATATCCGTATTGGCCTTGGGCAACCGGCCATAATCATGCTGAAAAGCCTGCAGCAACTCGGCGTGGCGGGTTCGGTAGGACATGTTGACCTCAACCCGGAACCGGCTGACACCGACCGGCGGCGCGTCCATGGCCTTGGCCAACTCGCCCTTCAGGCCAAATCGGGTGCGGGCGTCGGCGACCCCGATATAGAGGATTTCACCGGCGTCATTGGCCAGCTGATAGACGCCGAGATGGCCGGCGATGCGCGCCAGATTCTCAGGCGTCAGCGCCTGCCAGGGTTTATCCAGACGTACCGCCATACCGCTCTCCGATGCCTGTATCCGCTCAACTGCCGGTGAACACCGGTGGGCGTTTCTCCAGGCGCGCAGCGATGCCTTCTTTAGCGTCGTTGCTGCCCCGGGCGGCGCGAACCATCGTGTCGATATCCGCGTGGTCAATACCGTCACGGAACGCCAACTCGCGCACGATCAGGGCTTTCATCGCCCGCAGTGATAGCGGTGCGTTTGCAGCCAGCCGGTCGATGATCTTTTGCGCCTCGGCGTTCAGCTGATCCTCGGGCACGGCGCGGCAGATCACCCCATGCTCGGCCATCCAACGGGCCGGCATCGGCTCGCCCAACAGCAGGATTTCCCGAGTCCCCACCGGCCCGGCGACCTCCATCAGTTTTTTGGTCAAAAACCAGGTCGGGGCCAAGCCGATCTGCGCCAGCGACATGCCGAAGCGCGCGGTCTCGGCGGCGACCACGAATTCGCAATGCAGCGCCATCTCGCAGCCCCCGGCGATGGCCGCGCCCTGCACAATGGCGACGATCGGCAACGGGTTCATCTCCATCGCATGGAACACCCGCTCGACCGGGCTTTCGCTGCCGGTCGAGGGATTGCGCTGGCGCTCCGCCAGATCGATGCCAGCGCAGAACGACGGTCCCTCGCCGCGCACCACGATCACCCGATCATTTTCATCCGGCGTCGCGGTGAACACGTCATACAGCGCGTCGAGCATCTCGGCGTCCATCGCATTGCGCTTTTCCGGACGGTTCAGGATGACCGTTTTGACCGGGCCATCGGTTTCAATACGCACTCGGCTCATGGCTTATTTCTCCCAGCGAAGTCGACTCAAGCGAAATTCGCCGGAGCTTACCCCGCGTGTTCACCGGCGTCTTCGCTCTCGGCGGCCAACGCTCCAAAACAGCGGTAGATATCACGCTGCGGGACGGGCTCTTTCGGCGATCCAGATTCCGCCCAATACCAGCGCCATGCCAACGCCGTGGAAGACGGCGAAATGTTCACCCAATAACAGCACGCTGAAACCGGAGGCGAAGATCGGCACCAGATTGATAAAAACGCCGGCCCGGCCCGGACCGATCAACTGGACCCCGCGCATGAAGAACAACTGCGAGGTGAAGGACGGGAACAACACCACGAAGCCGACGATCGCCCAGCCATCCGCGGTCGGCCAGATCATCCCGCCGGACATCGCCTCCCAAAGGGCGAAAGGCAGCGTCGCCAGCAGAGCCGCCGTCGCCATGACCGCGAACATCGCCAGGCCGGAAACCTCAGGACGCTTGCGCAACAGCACCGCATAGATCGCGTAGACAAAGCAGGCCGCCACCATCAACAAGTCGCCGATGTTGAAAACCATCCCGAGCAGGTTGCGGGGATCGCCCTTGACGGTGACGACGGCAACGCCGATGACGGTCACCAGAATGCCGGCGCATTGCACCGGCGTTATCGCCGTGCGATAGACCGCATAACTGCCGAGCAGCACGAATATCGGCACCGCCCCCTGCAAAATGCCGAGATTGATCGCCGTCGTCGAATGGGCCGCGATGTAATAGAGGATGTTGAAGCCGGCAAAACCGATTCCCCCCATCATCATGAAATAACCGAGATGGGCGCGCAGCACCGGCGCTTCGGCAAGGACCCGTGGGCGGGCCAGGGTCCAGATCAGGATCGCCACGCCGAGCCAGCGGAACAAGGTCAACAACATCGGCGAGACCTCGCCAACCGCAAGCCGTCCGGCAATCGCGTTACCGCCCCAACACATGGCGCAGATCGTCAGCAACAGATAGGCGTTGCCATAGGCGCCTCGAAGGACTCCGCTGATCCGCATGTTCGGCTCTATCGCTTTGTCTTGAGGGAGAACGGGGAACCCGGCAGCGGGTTGAACGATACCGGGGTGAATTCAGAACGACATTCACCCCTTATCGATCACGCACAGGCGATAGCGTCAAGCTTGGTTCACGCGCTGGATTAACGAATTGGCCGACCGTCAGGCGGTCGCGGCAAGCGGCTCGGTCGCGTGCCAGGCGGCGATTTGTCCCTCGGTGAGGGTCACCCACTCCCAAGCATCCGGCTGGGCGAAGAGCGCGCGCAGAAGTTGGTTGTTGAAGGCGTGGCCGGATTTGTGGGCAACCACCCGCCCGAGCATCGGCCCGCCGGCGAGATACAGATCGCCGACGCAATCGAGGATCTTGTGGCGAACGAACTCATCATCGAACCGCAGGCCGCCCTCGTTCATGATCTGCGCCCCGTCGACCACGACCACATTATCCAGGGACCCGCCCAAACCAAGCCCGGCGGCGCGCATGCGGTCAACATCCTCAAGAAAGCCAAAGGTCCGGGCGCGGCTGATCGACTCGTTGAAGGTTCCGTTCACCAAGCGAATGTCCAGCGAGCGCTCGGTGATCGCCGGGGAATGGAAATCGATTTCGAACTCCACCGAGAAGTCCGGCCCCGGCAGCACCGTAATGCCGCAATCGCCGTCGCTGGCGGTAATCGGCTGGAGAATTTTCAGCGCCCGTCGCGGGGCGTCCTGGCTCACCGCTCCGGCGCATTCGAACAGCATCACGAACGGGGCCGCGCTGCCATCCATGATCGGCACCTCGGGACCATTGATCTCGACCAAGGCGTTATCGATCTCACAGCCGGCGAACGCCGCCATCAGGTGTTCGATGGTGGCGACCCCAACACCGTCGGCGTTGCTGATCGTCGTCGAAAGAACGGTGTTGGTGACCCGATCCCAGCGCGCCGGGACCAGCGGATCCTTGCCCGTGATTTCGGTGTTGGCGATATCGGTGCGTTTGAAAACAATCCCGTGATTTGGGCCGGCCGGCTTCAAGATCATCGCGCATTCGACGCCGCTATGCAGCGCCACGCCCCGGCACGGTATGGCGTTCTTGAGGGTGCGCTGTCGCGCCATCCCCGCCATAGTCTCAGCCTTGATGAAATTCATGCGTCACTCGCCCCACGGTCCCCGGCTCAAAACACCACGCATTTTATGCTTATTAACGCTGCTATTAACCTTGCGCGGGCATTTGAAAGCCCCGTTGGTGTAGCAATACCAACGGGGCCTCTCAAATCACCTTTTGTTACCGAGTGTTACGCCTTAACGCTCTACAAACACTCGATGTTTTCGACACCCCTAGTTCGCTTGCCGACGCAGGAAAGCGGGAATGTCGAGCAGGTCGTCGTCGGACCGGCTCGGCGCCACCCGATCGGCGCGATCAAGCGGTCCAAGCTTCGCATGATCGGCTGTCGATCGGCCCAACGGCGCGGTGGGCTGCGCCGGTTCCAAGACCGCCGGCTTCAGCAAATCCGACTGCGACTCGGCTTCCTCACGGGCTTTACGGCCCATGCCGGTCACCCTTTGGAACAGCGACGGCGCGCGTGCGCTGTTGCCGCCCGCATTGGCCATCGCCGCGGCGTTGAACGGATCCGCCGACGCCGCCACCTCGGCTTGGGGTTGCTTCGTTGGGATCACCGCCGGCGGCGCGACAAACGGGTCGTCCGCCGGTCGCGCGATCACCGGCATGATCGCGGCCGGAGCCGGAGCCGCAGCCAGGGCCGGAGCCTCAGCCAGAGCAGGGGCCGAAGCCGGCATGGCGTCGGCCACGACATCCTCGGCTG
>JAQBUJ010000342.1 GCA_027623845.1 Pseudomonadota bacterium | reverse complement strand
CCCCTGAATCATCTCCTGACATTCGATCGCCTGCACCCTCTGATCTATGAAATGCTGAGTGACACCTTTTTCTTCTCATATCGGAACGAACAATCTCTTGCGGCGGCGAAACGAGCCAACTTGATCGCACCCGACCGGATAGACGCCGCATTCAGAATAAGCACGATTTCCCACAGGGTGTTCGATGTCAAGACAGCCAAGCGATGGTTAAAGACCTACGAGTACATCGCTTCGAGCAATGGCGCCCGCTTGCTGGCACTTGCGTCCTTGCTACATAACCTGAACGATTTTTCCGGCGCGGAGAACGCCTGCCGCAAGCTGCTGGCGAAGGAGCCTAACTCCGCCAACGGACATCTCTGGCTTGCACGCATCTTGTGGGCAACTAACCGACGCGCCGAAGGCGAGAAAAGTCTGGAGACCGCAATATCCCTCAACAGCAATTTGCGCCGGCAGGGTGAAATCCTCCGCCTAACCACCTGCGTGGACGATTTTCGGGCCTGATCGCTATGGCTTTCACACTTTACCGTGACCTGTTGTTCTCGATAATCCGCTGGAAGTCTTTGGTGGTCAGTGAGAATGCCATAACGGCGGCCGCAAATTGGTAGGCTGGGTCGATACGCGCTGCAGCCTTGATATTCTGAAATCCTTCATCAACCTGACCAAGCGCCACTTGTATCCGACCGAGCAGAAATCTGGAGCCTGTGACATGCGGCGCCTTAGCGCATGCGCGTTCGCCATATCGTTCAGCCATTCTCAGTTGTTTCGCACGAAACAAATAGGCCGCCGCCATCATGTCAGCATTCGGAGCATCCGGAATTAGATCGCTCAGCAATGAGCTCAAGTCGGCAGTAACAGAAATTTCCCATGTGCTGAGAGACGCAGAATTTGAAAACCTTATGGGACGCATCACATGACTTTGCTCGATGAAATTCAGACCAAACTAGAAGATGCCCACAATCAAGTTCAGGAAGTGACCGCAGAGCTACGCACTTTCGCAGACCTCAAACGTTCGCTTCAGGCCACCGATGAAGGTGTGCGAGCAGCGGCGGAAGGATTGGAATCGCTGAGCAAGTCACTCAAAAACGGAAGTGATGCCATTGACCGAGTTGCTACCACTTTGTGTCTGACGTCAACGCCCATGGGACAGAATAGGCGCTTTTCGTAACGGAGGATTTCTGGCTCATCGTAGTGACCGAAGGGAACGAAGATGAGGCAGAAATCCATGAAGTCCAAAGAGCCCGCCGAGAAGGCGGTGCGGGATATTCGTCGTAAGACGCGACGGCAATACTCCTCGGAAGAGAAGATCAGGATCGTGCTGGAGGGCTTGCGCGGCGAGGAAAGCATCGCGTCGCTTTGCCGGCGCGAGGGGATCGCCGAGGGGCTGTACTATAGCTGGTCGAAGGAGTTCCTCGAAGCCGGTAAAAAACGGCTGGCGGGCGACACCCAGCGCCAGGCGACGAGCAACGAGGTCCATGGGCTACGCCGCGAGACACAGAGCCTGAAGGAACTGGTGGCCGAGCTGAGCCTAGAGAACCGTTTGCTCAAAAAAAGCATGATAGGGGATGGGGGAGACGGCGCATGAGGTATCCGGCATCCGAGAAACTTGAGATCATCCGTCTCGTGGAGCGATCCCATCTGCCGGTGCGTCGGACCTTGGACAAGCTCGGCATCCCAAGCACGACGTTCTATCGATGGTACGATCGATACCATGCTTTCGGAACCGCTGGATTATGGGACCGCAATAGCGGCCCAGGTCGGGTGTGGAACCGGATCCCTGACGAAATCCGCCGCCGTGTCGTCGAACTGGCCCTGGAATGCCCGGAGTTATCGCCTCGGGAACTGGCGGTCCGGTTCACTGACACAAAGGACTACTTCGTCTCCGAAGCATCCGTCTGAGCTATGACCGATTATGGGTGACGGGCTGATCAGGCGGCGGCGGCTTTGTTTTCTTCCTTCACCTCGATGCCGTCGCGGAACCTGACACCGTCGATCACCTGAGGCAATTGATTATCGCCGGTGAGCCGGCGCCAGGTTTTGCTGGCGGCGGTGATTAGTTTGAAGACCATGGCCAAGGCGGTTTTGTGCGACAGGCATCTTACGCCAAGACCACCCGACTTTCTCAACGGCCTTCCATTTTCGCTCCAGACAACCGCCATCGACAAAGTTCCAGGTCGAGATTTCGCCCTCCGGTGAATCAACATGCTGCATCGCCGTGAGCGAATGGGTTTCGACCGGGCCATCGGGCACGAGAGAGTTGCACCGCAACCATGGCGTCTTGTAGCCCAGCGCAAGAGCCGCCGGCCCGGACGGGGACAACTCAAGCATCAGTTTCGCCTGGCTTACCGCGTAGGCTTGTGCCAGAACGCCCGCATCACGCAGATCGAGATGAAGTCCGTCGATATCCGCCATCTCGGGATGGCCGATGCGGATCACCTTCTCGCCTCGGTCGACGAGGTGATTGATCACCGTCTGCGCGTACTCCACCGGAATTTCACGCTCGGGCTGACTTGGCCTGTGACCGTATCCGGCCTCCCGCCAGTGCGCGACAATTGCGCCTTGCGCATCGACCGCGTGTTTATGAGGGACAGCGAATGTGGCAAGATCACCGAGGCCGGGAAGGTATTGACGATGACACATGGACGGCGTGATCACCAGATCCGGCGATCTTAGGCCGTTTGCGGACCACCAGGCTGGGATCGGCATCTTCGCTCCGCCGGAATCATCAAGCCAATCCAGAGGCGGCCCCTCGATCTCCGCCGGCACCGGCAGGAAGATGTTGTCGCCCTGCAAGAGGGACAGAACATGGCGCTTCCATGGCGCATCTTCGCGATAGTACAGCACCAACCGAGCGTCGAGACGGTCCGCCACCGTCCGGCTGAAAATGGCTGTCTCGATGAAATCGCCAAGGGTGTGTCGGAGGTTGAGGGCGATCACTAGCATTTTAGGGCCTCGCGGAATTGTTTGAGTTTCCCCAGATGAACCCGCCGGTGGGCTTCAGCCACCACGGCAGTTTTAGGCTCGGATAAACCGGATGGACGAACCGAACCCAGTCGTCGTATTGCTGATCAGGCACGGCTCGCCCCCTCTCCATGACCCTGAATTTGTCGTCGGCTTTCATCCACTTCGGCTTGCCCATATCGCTATTCCTCCTTCGCTATCCGTTGATTCCGCGCGTTGATCTGGGATTGCGCCGCCTCGATAAACTTCGCCGGTTCCGCTGGTTTTTGGTCCAGCCTCCACACCCCGCCGGACTTGAACGCCCGTATCGGCCCGAGGACGTGGACCGCTTTCTGGAATGCCGTTCGCGGGTCTTCTATCCCGTCAGCCTCGGCGAGGGTGCAGCCATAAGCTCGGGTGATGCTGTAGGATTGGGCAAACCAGCAATCGAGGGGGGAGAAATGGTTCATTCGGCTGCCTCCGTCACACCCGGCCAGCCTTCCGCTTCCAGAATCGCGCGGCCTATCATTTCTGGGATTTGCGGGACGACGGCGTTTTCGAGGGCGTGCATTCTGTCCATCCGATCGGGTATCCCATTCTCCCCTCCGCCCAAGACGGGCGAACACGACCAGTGCTCAGTGGGAAAATCAGCCGCCCGTCAGCGAGGCCCCAGCGCGGGATGTAGCACCATCTACGCCTGTTCGAGACGGCCCGTCCGGCGCTGAACGAGAATTCGCAGAGCAGACCAGGCTTTCCCGTCCGCCGCAACCGCTCCTGGACTTCATCCGCTCCAAAGGCGGCCTCGTTCCGAACGATCCGAACATCGGAGACATCCGAGGGAATCTGGATAAGGCGACGTTCCAGGTTCTCAATCGGAAGGGCTCGACCATCGACAACATGCGCCGGGCGGCGGCGGAAGCGGGATATCTTCCTGAGGATTCCACGATCGCCGATTTCCTGGATCTGGTTGGTCAGGATCTTCGTGCGCGGTCGGACGGGAATGCCGCGGCGCGCGTTTTTGCAGACGGCGATTTCGAGCGAGCGGAAGGCTTCCTGAACGAGGAGGCGCGGATCGAAGAGATTGACCGGGCCGTCGGCGGTCTTGATCTATCCCGATTTCCGTCGCTGGAAATGGCCCTGCTATATGCGGAGAGTCAGAAGGATCTGAGCGCAGCAATTGATCAGGCGTATCTGGATCAGGAGTTCGCGTCGCGGGTCGAGGCAGATGATTATCGGTTCGGTGCCGAGGATGAAGCCGACCGCGTGATGCGGGAAGTTCTCGCAAATCCCGAGGAGTTTACCTATGATAGAGACGACGGAGACATCCCCTGGGAATTCAATGGACCAAGCGTTCGGCGAGAGCCTGATGCGACATCGGCGGAAGCTATCCCAGGCCAGGAAGCTGTTGGCGCAGGACCATTGGACGCCGGAACAGCGCCAGAAGCTGAAAGCCGTCGAGAAGCTAATGGAATTAGCGGTGAAGGCGGGCAACAAAGCCCGGACCCTGCCGGAGAGCCTGCCCAGCCGCAGGTAGGCGCTTCGATCGCCACCGAACGCACAGACCAAGGCGACCAGTACACGCTAGGCGCTGAGACGGCGCGGCAGAGTGAGGCTGACGCCGCTCGCGGGTATCAGCCCGGAGCGCCGCGACGGCTTGCTCATAGGCTTTCGGTTTCCCCGCATCCAGGATGGCGACGGCCTTGGCAGTCATGCCCTCGTCC
>JAQBUJ010000341.1 GCA_027623845.1 Pseudomonadota bacterium | reverse complement strand
GAACAATCGCAACCATTCGAGCCTCTTTTCTATCAAGAGTGAGACGGTGAGGGCGCCGCCGTGGGGGCCACCATTCAGCAAGTCGATTTTCATCGGGTCATGCCAATGGAATAGGTGAGGGAACCGAGAGCGTTTCTCGGCAAAGACTTGCAGGCTTCGGCTTGCGAAGCGTGGTCTTCATTCCCTGTCCTCCGCTTGGCTTTTCTGTTGAGCTTCGGCCAACCATCGATAGAACCAGCAAAGGCAATCCATCAGGTCAGACCAGGCTCAAGAAGCCATTATCCCGCCTTTTCGGCGGTAAGGTACCAAGAGTGTGCCGGTACCGCAGGTTGTTGGTCAACAAATGTGTTGGCTGAACTTGCAGCCATCACCCAGCCGATATGCATATTGTGATCGCCGGGGCTGGTTTCGCCCGGTGATCACAGCGTCAGGTATTGCTCAAGAATTTCCGGCTTGGCTTTAAGGTCCGCCGGCGTGCCGGAGAACTTGACCTCGCCCTTCTCCAGAATATGGCAACGATCGCTCAGATACATCACGAAGGAGAGGTTCTGTTCCGCCAGCACGATCGACAAGCCGGAATCCTTCAATATCTTGATCTGGTCCCGTAAATCCTCGACGACCTTCGGCGCCAAACCTTCGGACGGTTCGTCCAGTAACAGCAGGCGCGGGTTGTTCATCAGGCTTCGGGCGATGGTCAGCATCTGCTGTTGGCCACCGCTCAAAACCCCGCCGGGCCGGCTTTGGATGTCGCGCAGATCCGGAAACAGTGCGAATACCCGCTCTTCGTCCCAGCCCTTGCCGTCGCTTGAGGCGCGCCGGGCGATGTCCAAGTTCTCCCAGACCGAAAGCTGCGGGAAGATCCGTCTTTCCTCCGGCACGAAGCCGACGCCCATACGCGAAATCTTGTAGGCCGGCATCTGGGTGATATCGGCGCCCTCGAAGATGATCTTGCCGCTACTTGCCGGCGTCAGACCAATGATCGAACGCATGGTCGTGGTTTTACCCACGCCATTGCGGCCGATTAACGAGACGACCTGACCCGGCTCGACGTCGAAACTGACGCCGAACAACACCTGGCTGAGCCCGTAGGATGTGTGGATCGATTGAACCTCAAGCTGCGGCATCATCGCCCTCGCCAAGATAGACACGTCGGACTTCGACATTGTTGCGAACCTCGTCCGGCAGACCGGAGGCAATGAGCTCGCCGTGGTGGAGGACGGAGATGCGGTCGGAAATACCGAAGACCACACTCATGTCATGTTCGGTGAATAACAAGGTCAGGCCTCGGGACTTGGCGATTTCGTCAACCAACGCGATCGCCTCTCTGGTTTCCTGTGGCGACATGCCCGCCGTCGGCTCGTCCAGCAACAGCACACTCGGGTTCTCCGCCAGAGAAATTGCCAGTTCCAGCTGCTTTTGCTTGCCATACGAGAGCTCGCCGGCAATTTCCGCCGTCTCGGTATCCAGCCCGACCAGTTCAAGCAGCTCGCGGGTCTCGCCGCGATTTTGCGCGGCGCCGGGTGAGAATAGACTGAAATGCTTGTGATCCCGAGCGATCAGAGCGGTTTGGATATTCTCGAACACGGTCATGCGCGGGAAGATATTGATGCGCTGAAACGAACGCGCCAAGCCAAGCCGGACGATCTGATGCGGTGGCATCCCGGTGATGCTCCGGCCCTCGAACGCGACCTCTCCGCGGCTCGGCTCCAGATGGCCGGTGATCAGGTTGAAGAAGGTGGTCTTACCTGCACCGTTCGGCCCGATGATCGCATGCTTCTCGCCTTTCTCCAGCGAAAAACTGACATCGTTGATTGCGACGAAGCCGCCGAAATCCTTGGTCAATCCTTTGGTTTCCAGAACAGCCATCGCTCAATTCCCTCCGGCCAGACGTTCTCGCACACGCTTGGCCAGCCCGACGAGACCCTCAGGCAGCACCAGAACAATCACCAGCAGAATGACGCCGAGGACCGTCGGCCAGTACTGGGTGTACTCATTAGCGAATCGCTCTAGCAAATAGAGCGTAGCGGCGCCAATCGCCGGGCCGAAGAAGGAATACATCCCGCCCAGCAGGGTCATGATCAGAACCTGGGCCGATTCGGTCCAGAACGCCGACTCGGTGTAAACGCCTCGATTGTACATGGCGAAAATCGCACCGGCGATCCCGGCAAAGCTGCCCGCAACCACAAACGCCCCAATGCGCATCAACCGGGTGTTTACCCCGATGAAGCCCGCCCGTGTGATGTTCTCGCGCACGGCGACCAGGGTTTGGCCGAAGGCGGAATGGCAAATCATCCAAAGCACGGCGGTGGAGATCGTGACGATGATTAGGGTGAAGTAGAAGAACGGCACCCGACCATCGATGAGTTCCGGGATGGTGACGCCAACGAAGCCGTCATCGCCGCCGGTGACCGAGCGCCATTTGAACGCGATCGCCCAGACCAGCATGGCGAAGGCCAAGGTCAGCATGGCGAAATAGATGTCGGTAAGGCGGGTGCAGAAATAGGCAACGAACGCCGCCGCCAACCCCGACAAGACCACCGCCGTTGGAAAAGACAGGATCAATGGCCATTCATAGGTCGTCAGCAGGATTGCGTTGGCATAACCGCCGATTGCGAAATAGGCGGCGTGACCGAACGAGACATTCCCTGAGTAACCGATGATCACGTTCAGGCTCAGCGCAAACAAAACGTAAACCAAGATCTCGGTCGAGATGTCGATCAGATAACGCGAATCGGCCATTGGTATAAACGCCAACGCCGCCACGACCACGATGCAGGAGATCAGAACCCCGCGTGGCATGTTCCAACCCATGGTTCAGTGCCCCTCGCGCTCGGGCTTGCCAAACAGCCCCCAGGGCCGGATCAAAAGCACCACCATTAGCAACAGGAAGGCGAAGACATCCTGCCAGTTGGGCACGATCACCGAGCCGAAATTGAAAACAAATCCATAAATCAGCGCCCCGACGAAAGTGCCCCAAAGCGATCCGAGACCGCCAATGATGACGATGACGAAACACTCGACGATGATGGTGGCGTCCATACCTGGGGTCGGGCTGTTGATCGGCGCCGCCAGCGCGCCGCCGACGCCGGCCAGCGCCGCGCCGATCAGGAAGATAGTGACATAGATTATCGGCACGTTGATGCCGAGCGCCGATAGCATTTCCATGTCCTGGGTCGCGGCCCGGGTTAACCGCCCCCAACGGGTCCGCTCGATCAACAGGAACAGGCCGATGAAGATGACCGGCCCGATTACCGCCAGCATGAGCCGATAGGACGGGTAAAACGTGATGCCAAGGTTCAGCGCGCCGTCCATGCCATCGGGATAGGAGACGCTGAGCTGATCGGTGCCCCAGATGACTTTCGCCAAATCTCCCATGATCAGGACGATCGCAAAGGTCAGCAGCAGTTGCATCAGATGCTCTTTGCCATAGAGCCATTGGAACAACCCGCGCTCGACCACGACGGCGATGACCGCAAGGCCCGCCGCTGCGGCGATCACGCCGGTCACGAAACCAAGCTCCAGGTCCTGCGCGACGGTGTACATGATGTAGGCGCCGAACATGTAGAAGACGCCATGGGCGAAGTTAATCACCCTCAACACGCCGAAAATAAGCGACAAGCCGGCGGCGATAATGAACAGGTTCATCCCGAGCGAGATAGAGTTCAGCACTTGGATGAAGACAAAAGTCGGACTGGACAGCAGCATGTCCATCGGTGCCGATTCCCCTACTCGTTCGTGAAATGCCCCCCTTCCTTGCCCAGTTTGGGCAAAGGAAAGGGGGCTTTGATTTTACGCTGGTTCGGTTTGGCTCAGTCGAGCTTCGCCGGGAAGAACGTGACCGGGCTCATCACCCGATAATCGACGCCGTCCTTCTTCACCATCGGGCCCCAGAACTGTCCGGCATTCGCCTGATGGGTCTTGGGATCAATGGTGCGCTTGCCAACCGGTGTGTCGATCGACATGCCCTCAAGCGCGGCGGAAAGCTTGTCGGCATCCATCGAGCCTGCCTTTTCGGCGGCAGCCGCAACGAATTTAACGCCGATATAAGCCAGCACTGGCCACATCGCTGTTTCCTTCTTGCCGGAACGTTTGGCAAGGTCGGCCTGGAATTTCTTATGGCCGGGGAAACCGTGGTCGTACCAAAGCTCATAGGTGTTGGAGATAACGTTCTTCGGATAGTCCTTGCCCATCTTGCCCGCGATCTCATGGCTGGCGATCTCGCCACCGGAGATATACGTGACCTTGTCGAACAGGCCGAAAGGCTTGGCTTGCTGGGCGAAGTTCACGAAATGCGATCCCCACAGGCCACTGGTCACCACATCACAGCCGGAACCAAGGATCTGAGTGATCTGAGCGTTGTAGTCGGTGGCGCCGAGCTTAGCGCGCAGGTCGATTACTTTCTTGGCGCCCGGCGCGTGCTTGGCCAAGCCCTTCTCGATGCCGGCGGCCAGATCATGGCCATAGGCATAGTCGAGCTGAATGTCGCAAACCGATTTCTTGCCGAGCTTCTTGACCAATTGGCCGATCGCATCGCCTTCGAAATCCGTGTGCGAGGCGGTGCGGAAGACATATTTATGGAGTTTCTTGGTGGTCATCTGGATGGTCTTGGGAATCGTCGCGATATAAACGATGCCTTCCTGACGGGCCACTTCGGAGATCGCCAGACCAACAGCCGAGCT
>JAQBUJ010000340.1 GCA_027623845.1 Pseudomonadota bacterium | reverse complement strand
GGCTCTGTAAACCATTGTCTTGGTTGGCGCCTTGGCCGGCATCTTGGCTGGCTCAACCCGCGCGCCGATCATGCCTCGGTCACGCCCCGATCGCACAACGAACAAGCGCCGGTAACCTTGACTTGCACTGCGAAATCCGCAATGAGCTTGCAACCTTCCGACGCTCGCGAAATCGGTGGACCGGGTTCTGGTCTTACCAGCATTGGATCAAGCAGCGTCCGGGAGGTCGGGTGATTCACCACGAAGCGCGGTTACCGCAGTCTAGGTAGGGATTCCATGGCCGACATTCCGTTCGAAACGGTAATCAATGAGTTGAGCGGCGCGCGGGTGCTTCTCATTGGCGGCGCTGGTTTCATTGGCCACAATCTGGCCATGCAGCTGCGCAAGAACGGCGTCGCGACGATGGTCCTCGACAATATGATGGTCAACAGCCTCGTGGACAATGCGTTTCACGACAAGGGCGATCTGGTCAAACGTAAGCTCAACATACATTTTTTGATGAGTCGCTTCGACCTGTTGCGCGATGCTGGTGTCGAGCTGCAAAACTGTGATGCGCGGAATTTCTCGGACATGGCCCAGACGTTTGATGCTTTCAAGCCGACCAAGGTCGTGCATCTCGCCGCGATCGCCAGCGCCGTCGAAGCTCGTAAGAATCCCGGCTTGTGCTTCGACTTGCAACTGACCACGCTTCGCAACGCCTTGGAGCTATGCCGACTGAACCATGACCAGGTCGGGACGCTGATGCTGCTCAGTTCCAGTACCGTCTATGGCGACTTCGAAAGCGACTCGGTGGACGAAACGACGCGCCCCCGGCCCCGTGGTATCTACGCCAACACCAAATACATGGCTGAGCGCTTGGTCCGCACCTATAACAAAACCAACGGACTTGGCACTTGCATCATTCGGCCAAGCGCGCTCTATGGCGAGCGTTGCGTCAGCCGCCGGGTTAGTCAGGCGTTTATCGAAAACGCCCTTGCCGGGCGGCCGCTGCTTCTTGAAGGCGGCGGCGATGGGCGGCTCGATTTCACCTATATCGAAGATCTGGTCGAAGGCATGATTCGGGCACTGGCGCTGCATGGTGGACCCGCAGCTTCCGACACTTTTAATCTTACCTATGGCAACGCCCGGACGATCGCTGAAATGGCGGCGATCGTGAAGGAAGTGGTGCCGAGCGCGATCCTGGAGGAACGCCCACGCGCGGTGGAAAAACCGGTGCGCGGAACCTTGCGTATGGACAAGGCGCGGGAACGTCTCGGCTTTAACCCAAGCTGGCCGCTTGAACGCGGCTACAAGCAATATTGCGAGTGGTATGTGAGCGAGTGGGAAAAGGTGGTTGGAGCCAACGCGTGAGCGATGCGGTCGTCGTATTCGCCCGCCTCGACTCCTCTCGCCTGCCGGGTAAGGCCTTGCTGCCCGTCGCTGGAAAATTACTCATCGATCGGGTCATCGATCGATCGTTGAAAACGCCTGGATCTCCGCCCGTTATGGTCGCCACATCCGATCGACCGACTGATGATCCGATAGCCGATCATGTGGAAAGTCAAGGCGTGCCGGTGTTTCGCGGCGCGGCCCAGGATGTGGCCGGACGGGCGTTGGCGTGCGCCGAAGCCTATGGCCTTGAACGGTTTGTCCGGATCAGCGGTGACAGTCCATTCATCGCCCCCGATCTGATCGCGGCGTGCCTCACCTTGTCCCGCGACGGCGGCGCCGATTTGGTGACCAATGTCTTCCCTCGCGGTTATCCGGTCGGCGTCAGCGTCGAAGCCATTACCACGGCTGCGATGCGGCGGATCGTTGACGAGATTGAAGACCCTGAGGATCGTGAACATGTCACCCGTTACGCCTACCGTGAATCAGGCCGATTTCGCATACAGAACCTGGCGCCGCCCGACGGACGTTACGCGGGGATCAGTCTGGCCGTAGATACGCCGCGCGACCATCAACTGGCCTGCTGGATTTTTGAGACCCATGGCGACGATCCCGATCTCGATACCGCCGTGGCGGCGGCTCGGGAATGGGAAATGCGGGAAAAGGAGCATAAGCAATGAAATCCACCCCGATCACCCCGCCCCGCAGCTTCAAGGTTGGCCATCCCGGGCGCGAAATCGAGTTGCATCACGTGCTCGACCTGGAGTTGGGGCATGACGAGCAGGTCACGCTCAAGACCGATAGCGGCGGCGAATTCGATATTTGCCGGAAATCCTGGGGCTATTATGCGACACCATCGCTGAATGGTCGCCTGGCTTCCTTTGGTTATCGAAGCTGTCTGGTCAACAGTGGCGCGCGGCGCTATGTGCAGGTGATCGAGATCGCTCGGATGGACGAGTATCTTGCCTATGTGGCCGAGCAGGGTATGGAAATCGTCGCCTGGTTGGATGGCGACGAGATCGAATGGGTCGCCAAAAACTAACATCGAATTCGCGGGAGCGCGGCATGACACAGAAAATGACCGCCAGAGACCAGGCAATGCAGGATCTTTGGGACGAATCCTTCCGCGATCAGATCGCCAGCGGCGCCTATAACACCGCCCCGGTCGAGGCGCTCGTACGGTTCGTTTCTCATTACCTGCGAGATCGCTATCCCGACCCGGCAAGCCACCGGGCGTTGCGCTTCCTTGAGGTTGGCAGCGGGGCCGGGCCGAATCTGGTCTGGCTTGCCGAGAAGGGGATCGAGGCGAATGGCGTGGATATCTCGCCCAGCGCCGTTGACCTTTGCCGTCAGGTTTTTGAAAAGCGAGGAATTGCTGACCGGCTCGGACGCTTGGAACACGGCTCGGCCACGGCCCTTCCGTTCGAGGACAACTCCATGGATGGCGTGCTGGAATCCTGCGTGTTCCAGCACCTAAACAAGCAAGACCGGGAGCAGGCCCATGCCGAGGTGGTTCGGGTCCTCAAGCCCGGAGGCGTCTTCGTCGGCCACATGATCAGCCGGGCGCACACCACCTTCCAAGCCAAAAAGCACCAGGAGAACCCGGAGGATCCAGGAACGCTTGATCTGGAAACCGACGCCTCGCCCGGCAAAGTGCATCTGGAATCAATCGGTCTGGCGCATTTCTTCGCCAAGGAGGAATACACCGCCTTGTTGAAGGGGTGCTCGGTCATCGATCCTTGTGAGACCACGTATGAGCTGCCGCGCGAGGAAGCTCAAAGGCGTGGTTACGATCACTACCGCCAAGCCATGTGGATCGTCTACGCGGTGAAGTAGGCCCGGCTACAGCGCCCAGACCACAATCTCCTCATTCCGGCCACGCAGGTTCTGGGGGCCTTTCGAGGTCAATTGAGCCAAGAGGCCTTGTGTCGGCTCGACTTTTTCTCGGCGGACCGCGCTAACCAATTGACCGCTGGTCGCCAAACGGGCGCCGAGTATTCGTGTCAAACCCTCCAACCGACTGGCGACATTGACCGCATCGCCCAATACGGCGAATTCAAGCCGGCGCTCGGACCCGATATCACCGAGCACCACCTCACCGTAATGCAAACCGATCGACACCTTGATTTCTTCGGCGCCCTCGCCCTGTCGCTGCTGGTTCCACTGGTCGACGGCGCTCAGCACGGCGTCCGCGCAGGATAGGGCGTTGCTCGCATCCTGGTCCGAGGATCGGGGGGTCCCGAAAGTGGCCATCACCCCGTCGCCTAGAAATTTGTCGAGGGTGCCTTTGTGATCAAATACCGCACGCTCCGTGCGGGCGTGAAATTGTCGAAGCGTGTCGACGATTTGGTTGGCGGTCTTGCCCTCGGCGAATTTGGTGAAGCCAACGATATCAACAAACATAATGGCGACGTTTTGCTCTCGTACTGCACCGAGCGGTTGGTCATGCTCGGCGAGCTCATCGACGATATTCGGAGGAAAGTAGCGGGCTAGATTAGCCCGTTCTCGAGCCACTTCGGCCTGCCGGCGTAACAGCTGATTGGTCCGATGCCCTCCCAGAGCCAGGGTAGCGGCGACGATCAAGAAAACCAGGATTTCCTGTATGCGTGCGGCCACGTGAACATCGTTAGGGTCGAGAAAATCTAACAATTGCGGGTGGTCCGCCAGCACCCCCTGCACTTTGGCGGAGACCTCGGGCAAGGTCGCAGGTTGGAGCAATGCCCAAATCATTCCAAGGATCCACAGACCGCTTGTCCAGATGCCATAAGCGAAGACAGTGCGCCAGGAATAGGCCATCGTCGCGCCGGCCAACAACACGAAGAAATAAATGAAATTGCCAAAGCGATATTGCATCGCCACGGGCCAGTCGAAATCATTGAACGGATTGGGGACGATCAGCGCGAAAGTCATCAGCGCTAAATCACAAAACACCAATACCAGTTCGGCTCTCGATGCGCCGAGACGGCCAACCTTGATCTGCGCCCACCCGACCAGGGCGAGACAGACGAGCAACGCTTCGTAGTAGAGAACTGCCCAGGTTGGGTTCAGATAAACCAGAAACGGCGCAATAACGCCGAGCGCCGCCCACCGCGCCTTGACTGCCAGGCCGAGGCCCTCGTGCTTGTCTGCCTCCAGGGCCGCGAGGATGGGATCATTGCTCGCCATCGAGGTAACGGCGCTCTCGTTAGCCACCTCGATCGCGGTGCTTGCCGTCGATATCTCAGCCATGATTCTCTCCGCGGAACGCGACACTCCCTTGTATACCCCGACTCTCCGCGGACCCGAAAAAGGCTGGTATTTTCGCTGAAGAGGGATTCTTATCGGG
>JAQBUJ010000339.1 GCA_027623845.1 Pseudomonadota bacterium | reverse complement strand
CTTCAACATTTTAGATGGCGGACGCTACGGCATTCCCTATCGCGGTAAGCTGGTGGTCGATGCTTTCGCCGGCACCGGCGGGCTCGGCCTTGAGGCGCTGTCGAGGGGGGCTGGCCATGCGGTGTTCCTGGAGCAGGCGATCCCGTCCCGCACAGTGCTGTTTCAAAACATCCGAGCGCTGCGCTATGAGGAAGTCACCACGGTGATCGACGGCGACGCAACGGCGATGCGCCGCCCGGCGAGCGAGGCAGCCGGGCTGATTTTGCTCGACCCGCCCTATAACAGCAATCTAGCGGCGCCTTGCCTTGAGGCGTTGAAGCACCACGGTTGGGTCGCCAAGGAGACAATCGTGGTGCTGGAACTGGCGGCCAAAGAAGCCGCCCAGTTGCCCGACTGGCTGGCGCAATTGGACGAGCGCCGTTACGGCGCGGCGCGATTGGTGTTTGCCAGCATGACTTAAGTCGTTTCAGCAGCAACGCTGAACGCAACCCACCACCAACACCCTCACCTCAACTCCGCCATCCAATCTTCAATCAGCCGCCGGGCGATCGAATCCGGCCTGGGCAGGGTGTTGCCAATCGATTCGAAATCACGCAACTCGTCGATGGTGAACCACTGGGCGTCCTCAACCTCATTGTCGTTGCGGTTGATCGCCGTGGTTCGCGCCTTGGCATAAAAACCGAGCATGATCGAGGCGGGGAACGGCCAGGGCTGCGACGAGTGGTAGCGAACATCCTCGACCTGGACGTTTGTCTCTTCCCAGACTTCCCGGGCGACTGCTTCTTCCAAGGTTTCCCCCGGCTCGACAAAGCCGGCGAGGGTTGAATACATCCCCGGCTTCCAAATCTGTTGGCGACCCAGCAGGGCGCGGTCGCCATCATGGACCAGCATGATCACCGCCGGATCGGTGCGCGGGAAGCTTGGCGCGCGGCACGCCTCGTTGGTGCAATTGCGCTGGTGGCCGCCCTTCAGCGCGATGCTCGGGGCGCCGCAAACACCGCAGAACCGGTGGCGTTGATGCCAGTACATCAAGCCCCTGGCATAGGCCAGGATCGAGCCCTCGAAGCGTTCCAATACCGGGCCGATCTGGCGCAGGTCGGTGAATATGCCGTGATCGGCGAAAATGTCGTGAACCTGGGCTTCATCGAGCGGCGACATATCCAACCCGATATGCGGCACGCCGGCCTTTTCGCCGAGAAAGGCGACGAACTCCGCCTGCTCGATCAACGCCCGATGTTCCACCGCCACCAGCATGCCGGCGCAAGGGTCGCCGGCGGCGTCATCTGTGATCAGCGAGCGCGAGCGCCAGACCGGCACGATCCGGGTCTCCGGCGCGGTCATCAAACGGTCGAGCCAGCCCTCTTCTTCGCGGATATGGGCAGATCGGTCGAGGCCGCTGAAACCGTAAAAATTCGGCTTTTTAGCGATCAAATGCAGGGGGTATTGGTCAGACATGGACACGAGTTTACACGGTCAGTCGCGCCCGGCAATCACCGCGGCCTTGGCGTTTCGCTGAAGCGCAGATGTGATGATCAGGCATCGCCGCGCCCACTGATCCGCAACGCCGCGATGCCCGCCTTGGTCGCCGCGACCTCGAAGCCGCCGCCAACCCGCGCCACGCGGCTCACCAGCCCCCTGTCGAGCGCATCCTCCCACACCGTCAGTCGCGGACAGGACGTGCGCCAGGCATCCATGACATCAGCATAAGGCTTGGGCGTTTCCGCCACCCACTCGACCAGGTCGAGGATCAAAGGCTCGATGGCATTGTCCATCACCAACTCCTTCCATCAACATCGCCAGTGTACCGGGTTTATCAGCCCGGCGACACTGGGCTTACCGACCAAGCTCGGCCGGGCCAAGCTCAGATACCCGCTATGACCCAAGCACCGGGGCTCGCGAAATCGAAATTACTTTCGTAGAGTGCGGTCCGGTTCCAGGGCGGCGCTCCAGCCAGAGCCATCCTGTTCAGCAGAAGGAAGCACCCATGCGCGGCGTATTGGTCAAGGAATATACCGAGTTCGAAAATCTGACCCTCGAGGATTGCCCGAGGCCGGAACTCAAACCGCGCCATGTGCGGATCAAGACCCAGGCCGCCGGGGTCAGCTTCGCGACCAGCCTGGTCGTTGCCGGTAAATACCAACGCAAGCCGCCGCTGCCCTTCGTGCCCGGCACCGATGCCGCCGGCTATGTCACCGAGGTCGCCGAGGGAGTCACCCGTTTCAAGATTGGGGACCGGATCACCGCGGTGGTCGATTGGGGCGGCCAGGCCGAGGAATGCACCGCCCATGAAACCAACGCCTTTAAACTTCCCGACAGCATGGCGTTTCACAAGGCGATCTGCTTCACCAACTCCTATTCCACCTCCTATGCAGCCCTGGTCTGGCCGCATCTGTTGCGGGTGGGTCCCGGGCAGACAGTGCTTATTCACGGCGCCGCCGGCGGTATCGGGGTGGCGGCGATCGAGATCTCGAAAATCAAGGGCGCGACGGTGATCGCCACCGTCGGCTCCGAGGAAAAACGCGCCATCGCGACCGCGCATGGCGCCGACCATGTGATCAACTACCGCGAGGGCAGCTTTCGCGAACAGGTGCTGAACCTGACCGACGGCATAGGCGCGAATATCATCTATGACCCGGTCGGCGGCGATGTCTTTGCCGAGTCGCTGCGGTGCATCGCGCCGGAGGGCCGGATCATGCCGGTTGGATTCGCCGGCGGCACCATTCAGCAGATCCCGGCCAACATCCTGTTGGTCAAGAACATCACCGTCTGCGGCTTGAACCTCGGCTATTACATGGGCTGGAGCCCGCGCGACATGCGCGACGAATATGACCAGCAGATGCAGGACAGCATGGCCGAATTGTTCTCCTGGTTCGAGCAAGGCCTGCTCAAGCCCCGGGTCTCCCACACCTTCGCCCTGGAGCAATTCCAGGAGGCGATGAGCACCGTGCTGGCGCGCAAGGCGCTTGGCCGGGTGGCGTTGGTGATGGACGAGGAAGCCCGCAAGCTTGGGGTTTAGGACAAAACGCATCGCCCGGTCGGGCTAATCAATCGCCGGTCGGGCTAATCAATCGAAAGTGACAGCATGGCGTCCTCCCTTTTCAGTCCGATCCACCTGCGCGACCTCACCCTGCCGAACCGGGTGATCATCGCGCCGATGTGCCAGTACAGCGCCATCGAGGGGCAAGCCACGGATTGGCACCTGATTCATTTGGGCCAACTTGCCCAATCCGGCTCCGGCCTGCTGATCGTCGAGGCCTGCGGGGTAGAGCCCAGGGGCCGGATCTCGCATGGATGCCTCGGCCTCTATGACGATGCGACGGAAGCGGCGCTGGCCCGGGTGGTGCGAGCCTGCCGCCAGTATGGCAACACGCCAATGGCGATTCAGCTCGGCCATGCCGGCCGCAAGGCCTCGGCCCACCCGCCCCAGGCTGGCGGCAAGGCGTTGAAGGAAGACGAGGATCCCTGGGAAACCCTGGCGCCTTCCGCCGTCCCCTTCGGCAATGACTGGCCCCAGCCGCGCGAGATGGACCGGACGCTGATGGACGCGGTCATCGCCGCCCATGTCCAGGCGGTCCAGCGCAGTGAGAGAATCGGTTTCGACGCCATCGAACTGCATGGCGCGCACGGCTATTTGATCAGTGAATTTCTCTCACCAATCGCCAATCGGCGCACCGACGCCTATGGCGGCTCGCTTGAGAACCGGATGCGTTTCCCGTTGGAGCTGTTCGAGGCCGCCCGCGCCGCCTGGCCCCAGGCCAAGCCCCTGGGCGTCCGCTTCAACGGCACCGATTGGGACGATAACGGCCTGGCGATAGCCGACGCCATCGCCTTTGCTCAGGCGTTGAAAGTCAGGGGCTGCGATTTCTTCGATATCTCCGGCGGCGGCAACAGCATGATGCGCCCGGCGGTCGGCCCGGCCTATCAGGCGCCGCTGGCGGCGGCGGTGAAAAAGGCGACCGGGGTTGCCACCATGGCGGTTGGCATGATCCGCGACCCGCATCTCGCCGAACAACTGATCAGCGAAGGCGAATGCGACATGGTGGCCTTGGCCCGAGGCATGCTGTACGAGCCGCGCTGGACCTGGCGGGCGGCCTTCGAGTTACAGAGCGAAGCTGCCTATCCGGAGCAATATAAGCGCGGCAATCCGCTGCTTTGGCCGCAAGCCTTTCCCGAGGCCGGTGATTTGGCTCCGGATCAATCCGGTTGGGTTGTCGGCAGTGCACCCCATATACTGGTGCCCGGCGAGCCTCGGGAATGACATCACTGGAGGAATGAATGGCCAAGACAACCGGTCGATGCCTGTGCGGCGCGGTCACCTACGCCTTCGAGGGCCCGTTGAACTGGGCCGGTCATTGCCACTGCGAAAGCTGCCGGCGTCAGACCGCCTCGCCGATGACCAGCTATCTTGGGGTGCCCAACGACGCCTTCAACTGGACCGGCGTCGAGCCGGCGCTTTTCCAATCATCCCCGGGTGTACGGCGACGGTTTTGCCCGACCTGCGGCACCCCGATGTCCTACGAGGCCGACAAGTTCGGGGATGAAATTCATCTCTACGCCGCGACTTTGGACGACCCGGAGGCCTATTCCCCGGCGTTCCATGTCTTCACCTCCGAACAGCTCTCCTGGCTGCATCTCGCCGACGGATTGCCGCGTCATGCGACGACCACCGGCGGCGATTGAAGGACGGTATGCTCCCAGCGA
>JAQBUJ010000338.1 GCA_027623845.1 Pseudomonadota bacterium | reverse complement strand
CGGTTTCATGGCAGATATCGATGCCACGCTCGTGCAGAAGATCCTCGACCTGGCGCAGCGACAGCGGATACCGGATGTACATCATCACCGTTAGGCGGATGATCTCGGGCGAAGAGTTGAAATAACGGAACGGATTTTTCATCCGCAAAGGCTAAGGACCGGCCTCGCTAGCCTCAAGCGAATTTGCTCTGACACTGCCGTCGGCGCCGAATAGGCAACCGCAACGGTAAGCCCAAGTCTGGCAAGCGCGTCGCGCCGCCCCAGCCTGACCGGCATCATAGGTTCCATGCCACCCTCACTCACTCACGCCAGCTCGACGTTGACGCCCGCAGGGCGAATCCGTCCTGCGTCATCTGAATCCTATGCCGAAAATCATAAAATCAATCTTAACCGGCATAAGCACGCGAGCTCACGGCACTGGGTAGTCTTTCAATTCTCCTTTACAGTATCAATAGAGATTATTTTGCAACGGTTGGCCTTTTGTTCCTCTCCATCAATTACCTATTCCAGAGTCCGGATCGTAAATCGTCGTCACTTTAAGACCTTTCTCGGCATAATACTTTGCAGCTCCCGGATGAAGCTTGCCGGCGATCGCCGAAACGCCAATTTCTGGCGTGATTGACTTTATCGCCCATTTCGCCATGGCGTGCGTCTCGTCGATATGGTCCCAGAACGCCTTCACCATCCTGTAGATCGTCTCTTCGGGGATATCGTGGCGCGCGATCATGCCGACGAAGGCGCCGGTGGTCATTGCCGGTTCCGTGTTGACCTGATTCTCGCCGTACACGCCGGGTTCGATCGTCACCATGCTGCGGCCGGGCTGGCTCCAGTACTTCTTCCAGGCCGGCCGGTCGAACTTCGATTCGTCGAGCCCGAGAATGCGGATCTTGTTGGACAGCGCGATCTGTTGGACCTGAGGGCTGGGCGCGTTCGTAACCGGCACCCAGACGTCGAACTTGCGATCCTGGAAAGCCTGCGCGGCCGCCCCCCAGCCCATCTTGACCTGGGTGAAGTCCTTGTCCGGCTGCAGGCCGGTCATCGCCTCGACGATCAGGATCACGTTGCGGGTGGCGACGCCGCCGGGTGGCCCCAGAAAGACCTTCTTGCCTTTCAGGTCGGACAGCTTGACGATGCCCGAATTCGCATACGCCACGAAATGATAGGCGCCGATCGGATAAGAAAACAGCATCGGCATCTTGGAAATGCGCGCCGGCCCGTCCGTCACCTTCTTGAACGGTCCCTGCTGGCGATACATGAGCTGCGAGCCCGTCGCCGCGCCCATGGCGAAATCCATCTTGCCCTCGGTAACGAGAAGCTGATGCAGGGTCGCGGGCCCGGTTGCCGAAATCTGGATTTCGACATCCGGCACGTATTTGTTCACCGCCGTAGCGAAGGCCGTGTTCACGATGTAGGGGGAGGTTCCCGGCGGAAAGCTGCCGAGCTTGTAGAACTGCTTCTCCGCCTGCGCAGTACCGGCAGCAAGAGCCGCCGCCGCGACGACGGTTGCCGCGAGTGTAAACCGTACCCTGCTCATTCTCTCTCTCCCTTGATTAATCCGTTTCATGAACGATCCGCCGCCACCGCGGCCGCGGTCTTCAACGTCCTCCGGTGCCGCACTCGGTGCTGGACGATCAGCCCCAGCCCCGCGGCAAGCGCCGCGACCTCGATCGGCATCGCCGGCGCCAGCACGAGAAACCCGGCGGCTGTGCGCGCCAGCCGCTCCGGCACACCAAGGCGGCCGGACTCATACCCGGTTGTCCCGGTCGCGATCAGCCAGATGGCGACGGGCAGCCGGACCATGATCCACAGGAACGCGCCCCATTCGAAATCGACCACCAGGCTCAGCGCGGGGTTGTAGACCAGCACGAACGGAATGATGAAGCCGACAGCGGCGATGCGGATCGCCTGGAAGCCGGTCGCCATCGGGTTCGCCTCCGCGATCGGTGCCGCCGCATAGGCCGCGATGGCGACCGGCGGCGTGATATTCGACAGCACGCCGTAATACAGCACGAACAGATGCACGAGCAGCTCGTCCACCCCGAGCCGGGTGATTGCCGGCCCCATGACCAGCACGATGATCAGATAGGCCGGCAGCGTGGGCAGCCCCATGCCGAGCACGAGGCAGGCCAGCGCCGTGACCAGCAGGGCGAGCCAGGCGCTGCCCTCGCCGATCTCAAGGATCATCGAGGCGAAGCGGATGCCGACGCCGGTCGTGTTGACGACCGCGATGACGATGCCGATAGCGGCGACCGCCATCATGATCTGGCCACAGCGCAAACCCGCTTCGCTGAGCATCCCGACGAGCCTCCCGGGCGACCGGCGCAGTTCGGGATTGACCAGAAAGCCCGCCGCCAGCGCCGACAGCAGGCCGATGAAACCCGCCATCGCCGCCGAGCGTCCGGCGAACAGAACGACCACCAGAACGATGATCGGTACGATGAAACCGGCCGATTTGATCAGGTCGTTGCGGGTGAGTTCGGGCCGCTCCTCGATCGGCAGCGGCTCGATCCCGCGCCGCACGGCTTCCGCGTACACGGTCGCGAACAGGCTGACATAATAGAAGAACGCGGCGAGCGCCGCGGCGGCGCAGATCGTGAGATACGGCACGCCGATCAGCTCCGACATCAGGAACACGACGGCGGCCATCACCGGCGGCGTGAACTGGCCGCCGGACGACGCCGCCGCCTCGACCGCGCCGGCGAACGAATTCGGAAAGCCCTGACGCTTGATCATCGGAATAGTGAAGACACCGGTGCCGACCACGTTGGCCACAGTGCTGCCGGAGATCGTGCCGAACAGGGCGGAAGCGACGATGGCGGCGTGCGCCGAGCCGCCGCGCACCCGCCAGGTCGCCCAGACGGCGACGCGGATCAGGACCGCCGACGCCCCTGTCGCCTCAAGCACCGCGCCGAAGACGATGAAGATCAGCACGATGCGCGAGACGATGTCGGTGGGCAGGCCGAACACGCCGTCGAACGAATACCAGATAGCGCCGATCAACTCGTCGATGCCGGCGCCGCTGTGGCGGAATATCCACGGCAGGTTAGGGCCCAGCATCGCATAGCCCAGCGCGATCAGGCAGATGATCGCCAGCACCGGCCCCACGGTGCGCCGGGTGAGTTCGAGGATGACGAGGACGCCGAACGCGGCGATGGCGATTTCGTGCGGCGCAAAGATGCGCACCCCGTCCCACAGATCCTCGTAGACCGACAGGAACAGGCGGATGCACACCAGGAACCCGACCAGCAGCAGCAGATCGACTCCCCACAGCAGTATCCGCACGGCCGGCGCGGCGATCCGGTTCCGAAGCGCCAGCGGGTTGCTGAGCAGAACGATGACGGCCCCGATCCCGACCGCGCCGCCGCGCAGGATGCCCTCGTCGAAGAGGGCGATGCCGGCGACATAGATCACCAACAGCGCGAAGCAGATTGATATGACACGCGACGTGCCGCCAAAGGCGACTTCCATGAAGCGCATGTTCCCCCCGGGGGATATTTTTCGGGCCCGGTCTTGCGCCGGGTGGGACGGAATTGTAGCCCCGCTCGGACCGCCCGTCTAGGCTGGGTATTCCCCGGGACCGGGGCGCAGGTTCGCCGCGGCCAGTTGCGCTTCCAGTTCCCCGATGCGCGCTTGCAACGGCGCCACCAGCGTCTCGACCTCCGCGTCGGTGTAGCGTGGCGTGATATGCTGGAACAGTTCCAGTCGAACGCCTCCAGCCGGATCACGAACGCCCGTTCGATCCGCGCGCGGTAGTCCGGCAGCGCCAGCTTCTCGGGGACCGCCGGCGCGTCGGATACGCTGGCCCGGCCGAAAAGCTTGAGCCGCGCACGATTCGCATAATCCATCAGGAAAACCGACACACGGTCGTCGTGCAGCAGATTCCCTGCGCTGATGAACTGCCGGTTTCCACGGAAATCGGGAAACGCCAGCGTCTGCCCGTCGAGGACGGACAGAAATCCCGGCGGCCCGCCGCGATGCTGCACATACGGCCAGCCGGTTTCGCCGGTCGTTGCCATGTAGAAGCTGTCGCGCGCCGCGATGAACGCGGTTTCGCGGTCGCCGAGCCGGCACACGGCGACGATCCGCTTATAGCGATCGATATCACGCTGCTCGCAGCGGATGGTCGCTCGCCCGATCGAGTCGGAGAGCGCCAAAGCAGCCTGCTGGCCGCAGCGGTATTGCTTCCCGTCCTTGTCGCAGAACTGACCACTTTCCGGCGCGTCGATCCCGTGCAGTCGAATACGCTTCCCATGAATTTCGAGCGTGTCGCCATCGATGACGCTGGCCACGCCGACCACCGGCGACTGCGCGGCCGCCGGCACAGCGATGAAAGCTGTGGCGGCAACAAAGCCGAGGATGCGCAAACGCCACGTCATCAGAATTGCTCTGAGCGGCAGTAATTGGAGTTTTTTGGGGTGCGGTAATAACACTTCTTTGTGCTTGGCTTGGTTAGAGGCCAGCAAGAGCTCTCATTGTGTCTATGATCATTTGCATGGACATTTGGCGTACCCATCAAAAAGCTATCTGTCTAATGACTTTTCTGCTGTCGGCACTTCAAGCATTAACGGAGGAGAATAAGCTGTGGGGTGCCATCAGCTGCGCTCCAGATAATTGCGTTTTGCAAAAACTCAACACCGGTGCTGTCAGTCTAATGGAAACTTGTCTCTGAGTGACAAGTGAATAGACGCTTTAAGCAGCCAGTTG
>JAQBUJ010000337.1 GCA_027623845.1 Pseudomonadota bacterium | reverse complement strand
CCGCTGCATGTGTTTGGCCACTTCGTCATCCATGGCCGGCAGGATGCGGTCGAGAAATTCCACCACGGTCACTTCGGCCCCCAAACGGGACCAGGCAGACCCCAATTCCAAACCGATGTAGCCGCCGCCGATGACCACCAAATGCTTGGGCACTTTGGCCAGCGACAGGGCGCCGGTGGAGGAGACGATGCGCTTCTCGTCGATCTTGATCCCCGGCAACGGCGTGACCTCCGACCCGGTGGCGATGACGATGCGGCCCGCCTGCAAGGTCTGGGTCTTGCCGCCGCCCGCCGGTTTCACTTCCACCGTCCCGGCCTTTGGGATGCTTCCCAACCCGTGGATGTGGGCGATCTTGTGCTTCTTGAACAGATAGGCGATGCCGCTGGTGAGTTGATCGACCACTCGGTCTTTGCGCGCCAGCAGAGCTTTCAGATCAAGCGCCAGGCCAGTGGTCTTGATCCCATGCGCGGCGAAGTCCGAACCCGCCTCGGCATACAAATGGGACGACTGCAGGATCGCCTTGGAAGGGATGCAGCCCACATTCAGGCAGGTGCCGCCCAGGGTCTCGCGCTTATCAACGCAGACCACCTTCATGCCCAATTGCGCCGCCCGGATCGCCGCCACATAGCCGCCCGGCCCGGCGCCGATGACAATAAGATCGTAAGTGTCGGTCATGAGGGATCTCCACTGAACCAAGCCGGTCCCTCGACACGCTCGGGATCAGGAAAAAGGGGCGTGATGGCGCCGTCCTACATATCAATCAGCAACCGGCGCGGGTCTTCGATCGCCTCTTTTACCCGCACCAGGAAGGTCACGGCCTCGCGGCCATCGACGATGCGGTGATCGTAGGATAGCGCCAAATACATCATCGGGCGAATCTCCACCTTGTCGCCGATCGCCATCGGTCGGGGCTGGATCTTGTGCATGCCCAGAATGCCGGATTGCGGTGGGTTGAGGATTGGCGAGGACATCAGCGAGCCGTAAACGCCGCCGTTGGAAATGGTGAAGGTGCCGCCGCTCATCTCGGCCAGGGTCAGCTTGCCGTCCCGGGCCCGGCGACCGAAATCGTTGATGGTTTTCTCGACTTCGGCAAAGCCCAGCGTGTCGGCATCGCGCAGCACCGGCACCACCAGTCCCTGCGGGGTGCCAACCGCGACACCGATATCATAGTAATTCTTGTAAATGATTTCATCGCCGTAAACCTCGGCATTCACCGCCGGCAATTCCTTAAGCGCATTGACGCAGGCCTTGATGAAGAACGACATGAAGCCGAGCCGGACGCCGTGTTTCTTTTCGAAGGCGTCGCGGTATTCGGCGCGCATCTGCATCACCGGGCCCATGTCGGCCTCGTTGAAGGTGGTCAGCATGGCGGCGGTGTTCTGCGCTTCCTTCAGCCGCCGGGCGATCGCCTTGCGCAGCCGGCTCATCGCCACCCGCTCCTCGCGGGGATCATCGGCGCGTGGCGGCAGCGGCGCTGTTGGCGCCAGGGTGGATGGAGCCAGGGCGGATGGAGCAGCGGCGGACGCGCCATAGGCCTTGGCGGCGCCGGCCTCGATCGCGGCTTGCACATCCGGTTTGGTCAACCGGCCATCCTTGCCGCTCGGCTTGATCCGAGCCGGGTCAAGATTGTTGTCCTCAACCAATTTCCGCACCGCCGGCGACAGCGTCTTAACGGCGTAGGTACCGGATGCCGGCACCGGGGTAGTCGGCACCGAGGGTTGCGCGGACGCGGGTGTTGAGGCCGTCGTGGTTGACGGTGTCGCGGCTGATGGCTGCGCGGCTGATGGCTGTACTGCGGGCGGGCTAACCGAGCCGGCGGCGCCCTCGGCGATCGTGCAAAGCAGGGCCCCGACCTCGACATTGGCCCCCGCCGCCGCGTTGATCTCAGCGATGGCGCCGGCGACCGGGGAATTGATCTCCAGGGTCACCTTGTCGGTCTCCAACTCGACCAACGGCTCGTCAACGGCCACCGCCTCGCCCGGCTGCTTACGCCAGTTCGCCACCGTGGCCTCGCTTACCGATTCACCAAGCGTGGGTACCCTTACTTCAGTCGCCATCGTGTTCCCCGATACCTTTCTTAGCTTTATTCGGCGCTCAGCTTTATTCGGCGCTCAGCTTTATTCGGCGCTCAGCTTTATTCGGCGGCCTGCCGCCGGGTCGCTCTGCGACCGGCGGATTTACCGGTCGCGACGGTCAACGCCTCATTGACCAGCGCTTCTTGTTCACGAACATGACGCCGGTGATTGCCGGTCGCCGGCGAGGCCGCCTCGGGTCGGCCGACATAAACCGGGCGTTTGCAAGCGCCGTCGAGTTCGATCAGCACGTTTTCGATCCGGCGGTCCAGATAAGTCCAGGCCCCCATGTTCCAGGGCTCTTCCTGGCACCAAACCACCTCAGCCTGGGGAAAGCGCGCCAATTCCTGGGTCAGGGCGGCGCGGGGAAACGGATAGAGCTGTTCCAGACGCAGGAAGAAGACATCGGTAATGCCGCGCTTGGCGCGTTCCTCGCGCAGGTCGAAATAGACCTTGCCGGAACATAGGACGACGCGTTTGACGTCTTGGTCGTCGCACAGCACTTCGTTGTCGTACATCACACGATGGAACGTGGTTTCCGGCCCCATTTCCGCCAATGTGGAGACGCTGTGCTTGTGACGCAGCAGTGATTTAGGCGTCATGATGACCAGCGGTTTGCGAAAATCACGACGCATCTGACGCCGCAGCACATGGAAATAACTCGACGGGGTCGTGCAGTTCACCACCTGCATGTTGTCCTCGCCGCAGAGTTGCAGATAGCGTTCCAGCCGGGCGGAGGAATGCTCCGGCCCCTGGCCTTCGTAACCATGCGGCAACAACATCACCAGACCGGACATGCGCAACCATTTGTGCTCGCCGGAGCTGATGAACTGGTCGACGATAACCTGCGCGCCGTTGGCGAAGTCACCGAATTGCGCCTCCCACAGGATCAGCGCGTTCGGCTCCGCCTGGCTGAAGCCATATTCAAAACCGAGCACCGCCGCTTCCGATAACGGGCTATCGATCACCTCAAACTGCACCTGACCGTCAGCCAGATGATTGAGCGGGACGTAACGGTCCTCGGTTTCCTGATCGACCCAGACGGAATGGCGATGTGAAAAGGTACCACGCCCGGAATCCTGACCACTCAGGCGAACCGCGTTGCCCTCGATCAGCAGCGAACCGAACGCCAATGCTTCGGCCGCCGCCCAATCAAAGCCCTCGCCGGTCTCGAACATGGCTTTTTTCTGGTTCAGGACCCGGCGCAGCTTGGTGTTGATGGTGAGGCCGTCCGGCACCGTGTAGAGGGCCTTGCCAATCCGTTGCAGCGTGTCGATTTCCACCGACGTCTGGCCGCGCCGTTCATCGCCGTGAGCGGCCTTGAACCCGGACCATTTACCATCGAGCCAATCGGCCTTGTTCGGCTTGTAGTTGACGCCGGCGTCGAATTCCTCGTTCAGATGCGCGTTTTGCTCGTCGACCATGGCCTTGCCGCCGCCGGGCTCGATCACGCCTTCGGCTTCCAGACGCCGGGCATAGATCTCGCGGGTCGAGGGATGGTTTGCGATCTTCTTGTACATCGCCGGCTGGGTGAACATCGGCTCGTCACCCTCATTATGGCCAAGCCGCCGGTAGCCGATAATATCGAAGACCACGTCGACGCCGAACTCCTGGCGGAACTCGGTGACGATACGGGCCGCATGAATGACCGCCTCTGCATCGTCGGCATTCACATGAAAGATCGGCGCCATGACCATCTTCGCCACATCCGTCGAGTACGGCGAGGAACGCGAATAGGACGGGCTGGTGGTGAAACCGATCTGATTGTTGATGATCACATGGATCGTACCGCCGGTCCGATAGCCCCGCAGTTCTGAAAAATCAAAAGTCTCGGCGACAATCCCCTGGCCCGCGAAGGCCGCGTCGCCATGCATGATCAGCCCGAGAACCTTCTTGCGATCAGTGTCGCCGCGCTGTGCCTGCTTGGCCCGCACCCGACCGATCACCACCGGGTTCACCACCTCCAAATGCGATGGATTGGCGTTCAAGGTCAGATGCACCATCTTGTCGTCGAACGCCCGGTCGGCCGAGACGCCCATGTGGTATTTCACGTCTCCCGACCCGGCGACATCTTCGGGATTGGCCGGGTTGCCGAGAAATTCCGAGATGATGGCGCGGAACGGCTTGTCGAGGAAATTGGAGAGCACGTTCAGCCGGCCGCGATGCGCCATGCCGACGACAACTTCTTCCAGCCCCAGTTGGCTGCCGCGCTTGAGGATCTGCTCAAGCGCCGGAATTACCGATTCACAACCATCCAGGCCAAACCGCTTGGTGCCGACGTATTTTGTCGCCAGGAACTTCTCAAAACACTCAGCGGCGGTCAGACGCTCCAGAATGGTTTTCTTACCCATGGCGGTGAAATCGGTCTGGTTCTGAATCTGCTCGATGCGGCGCTGGATCCAGATTTTCTGGGCCGGGTCCTGCATGTGCATGTATTCGACGCCGATGCTGCCGCAATAGGTCTTCTCGACAGCGGCAATGATCTCGCGAAGCGTGGCGACCTCAAGCCCGAGCACATTATCGATGAAGATCGGTCGGTCCCAATCGTCCGGCCCAAATCCATAATGGCTGGGGTCCAGTTCCAAATGCGGGTCCGGGGCGGCAAGCTGAAGCGGATCGAGTTTGGCTTTGAGATGACCG
>JAQBUJ010000336.1 GCA_027623845.1 Pseudomonadota bacterium | reverse complement strand
GAAGCCGCGGCTGGTTTGGCGGCGGCGGTCCGGGATCTGCCGGCGGGAGATCGGGGCTACAAGAATGTCGAGACCTACGAAGCGGCGATGCTGAGTTATTTGGACCGGATCGCCCTGGCCGGTGAGTGAGCCAGTTGACGGCAAAACCGACGGACGGCTAACCGGCTTTTTCCGTCTCGAAAATCAACCGCAGCTCGGTCTTCAAGATCTTGCCGTAGTTATTTTTCACCAAGGCGTCGACGAACCGATAGTCCTTCGGTCGCTTGAACCGGGCGATATTGTCCAGACAAAGTTGGTCCAGGTCCTCGGCGCTGATGGTCTGGTTCGGGTGCGCGACGACGAAAGCGACGACTTCCTCGCCCCAGTCGGGGTGGGGGCGGCCGACCACCGCGCACTCATAGACCGAGGGGTGTTGCAGCAGCACTTCCTCGACCTCGCGCGGGTAGATGTTAGTGCCGCCGGAGATGATCATATCCTTCGAGCGGTCCTTCAGGGTCAGGAACCCTTCGGCATCGATGGCGCCGACATCGCCGGTCCATAGCCATCCGTCGCGGATCGCGTTCGCCGTGGCCTCGGGATTGCCCCAGTATCCGGCCATCACCACGTCGCCGCGCAGAGTGATCTCGCCGACCGCATCGACCGGCAACGGCGCGCCATCCTCATTGACGATGCGAATCTCGACATCGGTGCGGGCGATACCGGCTGAGGCAAGCCGTTCGTGATAGCGCGGGTTCTGGGTATCCAGGAAGATCCGTTTGGGCAATCCGGTGATGGTCATCGGCGACTCGCCCTGACCATAAATCTGCACCAATTTCGGTCCCAGCAGATCCAGCGCCTTCAGCGTATCGGTCAGATACATCGGCGCGCCGCCATAGACGATGGTCTTCAGGTTCGAGGTGTCCGCCTTGGCGATCGTCGGGGCGTTGATCAGCCGGGTGACCATGGTCGGCGCGAAGAAAAACGTGCAGCCGGGCCAATGCTTGATCAAGGCCAAGGTCTCGTCGACATCAAAGCCGCCGCTTTCCGGGATCACGTTATTGGCGCCGCGCGCGACATGCGGCAGCGCGTAAAGGCCGGAGCCGTGGCTCATCGGCGCGGCATGGATCATGCAGTCCTCGGGCTCGATTCCGTCGACATCGACAAGGTAGTTCATCGTCATCGAATGGACGTTGCGGTGGGTCAGCATCGCGCCTTTCGGGCGTCCCGTGGTGCCGGAGGTATAGAACAGCCAGGCAAGATCGCTCGGCGTGACCTCGGCCATCGTCATCGCCTCGCCGGCGCATAGGGCCTCGTATTCGGGCGTTGCGACGGTGATCACACGCTCTAGCTCAGGCGCGTCGGAGCCGGCGTCGGTCACCGCCTCGGCGAGATCCGAGGTGATGAAACAGAGTTTGGCGCCGCTGTTTTCCAGGATGTAGCCGAACTCGCGCGGATGCAGCTTGGCGTTGACCGGCACCGCCGCCAATCCGGCATGCCAGCAGGCGTACATCACCTCGATATCCTCGACGCAGTTCTTCATGATCAACGCCACCCGGTCACCGGGCGCCAGGGCGAGAGAGCCACGCATCGATGCGGAGAGCCGGGTAACCCGGTCCGCCAGTTCGCCGTAGCGCCGTTGAACGGTCACGCCCTTGGAGATGGCCGGTCGATTGCCATAGGTGAGGGCAATCCTGGCGAGGGTTCCGGCATAGTTCATCGGCTCTGGCTCCACGAAAGCGGTACAGCGGCGATTGTATCAAGCCGGGGCATCGATTTCAGCCCCGGATCGTCTGGACATCGCTGCGGCTTTGCCTCTTGGCGCCAGCATCAAGAGCGTGCTGGTGAATCCTGGTGAGAGTCGGGGTGGTAGGTTCTAAGCTGGCCGCGACTAAACCGATCGCGCTTTGGGGAGAATGTGATGATCATCAAGGAAATCCGTACCCGCCATCTGCGCGCACCTTGGGTCGAGCCGCCAGTGTTTGGCGCGGTGGTGCCGGAAATGCGCGACCTTCTGGTGGCGGAGATCGAGACCGAGTCCGGCATTGTCGGCATGGGCTATCTGATCCTGCTGCGCGGCGGCGTGCCGACGGTGCGGGCTTGTTTGGATGAGTTGGTCATCCCCGAGCTGATCGGCCGCGACGCCACTGATATCGAGGGTATCTGGCAGCATCTGTGGAAGGCGAATTATTGGATCGGTCGGATGGGCGTCACGGTGATGGCGCAATCGGTGATAGATATCGCGCTCTGGGATGCGCTGGGCAAGCGCGCCGGCCTGCCGTTGCACCGGCTCTGGGGGCATTGTAACGATGCGATCCCGGCCTATGGCAGTGGCTGCTGGCGTGGCTATGGGCCGGAGGGGATGGTCGATCGCGCCGAACGCTATGTCGCGCAGGGTTTTACCTCGATCAAGATGCAATGCGGACATCTGTTTGATCGCCATCAGGACGTGCGCAATGTCGCGATGATGCGCGACGCGCTGGGCCCGAAAATCGACATCATGATCGACGTTAACATGGCCTGGACCGCCGATCAGGCAATCATCACCGGTCGGCGGTTTCAGGAATACGACCTGTACTGGCTGGAAGAGCCGGTGGTCTGTGAGGATTTCGCCGGTTACGCCCGGATCGCCGAGGCCCTGGATCTGCGGGTCGTTGGCGGCGAGACCCATTTTACCCGCTTCGACATGCGGCCGTTCTTCGAGCATTCCCGGCTGCCGATCCTGCAACCCGACGTAATGCGCGGCGGCCTTACCGAGTTGCGTAAGATCGCCACCGTCGCCGATACCCACGGGATGACCATCGCGCCGCATCTGTTTCCGGAATTGATGGTGCAATTGATGGCGTCGATCCCGAACGGGTTGATCCTGGAATACGTTAACTGGATGGATGACGCCTGGGTCGACCCGGTGCTGCCGGTCGGCGGCGTCTACACGGCGCCGGAGCGCCCGGGCCATGGATTGGCGTTCAAGGAGGAATTCCTCAAGGAGTACACCTTGAGGTAGCGCAGCGGATCGCTGAGTGGTTTTCAGCCGCCGCCATTCTCTCGTCATCCCGGCCTCATTTTCCCGTCATCCCGGCGAAGGCACTCCCGTCATCCCGGCGAAGGCCGGGACCCATTCCGCCGTCGCCAACCCCATGAACCCTGCAGCCAAACTTTGCCCTATCCATGCTAAAGCCAAAGCCGGAGGAATGGGTCCCGGCCTTCGCCGGGATGACGGGGAAATGCGGCGGGATGACGGGAGTGCCTTCGCCGGGATGACGGGGAAATGAGGCCGGGGCGCGACTGAGACTGGTCGCGCCCCGTGCTTGGCGCTACTCCGCCGCTTGGAGCTGGATGTTCAGCCCGGACAACGCCTCGCGGATTGCTGCCTTCTGGGCATCCGTCGCTGCGGGCATCGGGGCGCGGGGTTGGCCGGCGGGGCAGCCTTGCAGCAATTGGGCGTATTTGGTGCAAGCCGGCAGATTATCGGCGATCATCGCGTTCCACAGTCGCAACAGCCGGGTGTGAAGGTCGAGCGCCCGGGGATGATCACCAGCATGGACCGCATCCCAAAGCGCGACGCTGGCATGCGGCGCGGCGCTCAGGATCGCGGCGATCGAGCCTCGGCAACCCAGCGCGTAGGACGGATACATCAGCGCGTCGACGGCGCTGAAAATATGATCCTCGGGCCGGGCGTCCATGACCAGATCGGCCATCAGTTTCAAATCGCCGGCGCTCTGCTTGACCCCGATCACGCCGGGCACCTCTTTCATGATCCGCAGCAACAGCGCCGGTGACAGATAGGTCCAGGGCACGACGTTGTAGATGATAATCGGCACCCCGGTTTCGCCGGCCATGACGCGGAAATGCTCAATCATCGACTCATCATCGGGCCGAAACAGATAATGCACCGGGGTGACCTGTAGCGCCGCCGCGCCCATGCCGGCGACCGCCTTGCCGCGTTTGATCGCCTCGCGGGTGCTGTCGGTGATGATCCCGGCAATGACCGGAATGCGCCCGGCGGCGGCATCGATCGCCGTCTCGACCAGGGCGGTATACTCGCCCATTTCCAGGGTATGTCCTTCGCCGGTGCTGCCGCCCACCGCGGCGCCATGCGCGCCGGCGCCGATCAGCCAATCGATCTGACGGCGGACCAGGCCGTGGTCGATCTCGTCATCGGATCCGAACGGCGTCGTTGCGGGAGGGATAACGCCCTTTAGTTCAGCCATTTTGGTTTTCCCTTCGAAAAAAAACCGGCGGGTTAATCACCCATTAGCGGTTGATGGTTAATTCTATCTACAGGCAGGTTGGATCGGCAAACGGCACGCCATATGGATGTTGGCACGCATATTGCTTTTCAATGGATAGTACACTGTCGATCACCAAGCCGATGGAGGCTATCATGCGACACGCACCCCGTTTCTCCGATGATTATGGCTTCGCCGGCCCCAGTGTGAGCGAGTCCGGTTTCGGTGCGATCTATACCAGGGATTTGGACGATACCTTCGAATCATATGGTGATGATTGGTCGCTCGACACCGATGAGTTCGACGTCGAACTGCTGAATTGATCCCAGACGACCGGCCCTAGTTTTTGGCGGGCCCTAGTTTCCGGTCGACCTCAGTTTCCGGCCGGCTTTACGTCACCCTCATCGGCGCCCGACTTCGTATCGGTCCGTAGTACTTGGCCAACGAAGCGCAACGCGGGGATGATGTCGCGCCGCCACAGACGCCAGTTGTGATCGCCGTCGACGATCC
>JAQBUJ010000335.1 GCA_027623845.1 Pseudomonadota bacterium | reverse complement strand
CTTTGACCTGATTATGGGCGTTCTGTCCGACGGTGCCGTCCAAGACTAGCAGACAATCATGCGGCGCATCGGGGGCTTGCTTTTTGATCACCCGAACGACTTTGGCCAACTCGTCCATCAGTTCGGCGCGGTTCTGCAGGCGGCCGGCGGTATCGATCACCAGCACGTCGGCGCCGGCCTCGCGAGCCTGGCTCAACGCATCAAAGGCCAGCGCCGCCGGGTCGGAGCCTTGCGGGCGGGCGATGACCGGCACCCCGGCGCGGTCACCCCAGACCTGTAATTGCTCGATCGCGGCGGCCCTAAAAGTGTCGCCGGCGGCGAGCCAGACCGTTTTGCCCTCGGTCTTCCATTGCCGGGCCAGCTTGCCGATCGTGGTGGTCTTGCCGCTGCCATTGACGCCGCAGACCAGCACCACATGCGGGCGGTTGGCTCCGTCGATCTCCAGCGGTCTGGCGACCGGTTCGAGAATCCGGGTGATGTCGGCGGCGAAGGCCTCGCGGACCTCTTCGTCGGTAACCTCCTTGTCGAACTTCTCGCGCGCCAGATTGGCCGTCAGCTTGGCGGCGGTGGCCACGCCAAGGTCGGAGGTGATCAACAGATCTTCCAACTGCTGCAGAGTCTCGGTATCCAGCTTGCGCTTGGTGAACAGCGCCGTGATGCCGCCAGCCAGCTTGTCGGAGGTGCGCGATAGTCCGGATTTAAGGCGCTGAAACCAGCCCCGGCGTTCGGGTTCCTGTTGCTCGGCGCTCACGCGGCTACCTCGGCGGTTAATAACGTCCCGAGCAACCGACCATCGGCGGCGCTGGTCACCACGGCATCGACGACGGTGCCCACGATAGCCCCGGTGACGGTCATTGGGATGAAATGCTCGGTATGACCGGCGCAATCCTGCTCGATCAACACCCGTTCCCGTATCCCCGGCCGGCTGGCGATATAGCGTGTCAGCATGGCGTCGCCGGCGGCCCGCAACATCGCGGCCCGGCGTTTGCGGTCGGCTTTCGGGACTTGCGGCATCCGGGCGGCGGGTGTGCCGCTGCGGGCGGAATAGGGAAAGACGTGCAAATGCATCAATCCGGCCTCATCGACCAGATCGAGGGAGCGTTGGAACATCGCCTCGGTCTCGGTCGGAAACCCGGCGATGAAATCGGCGCCCAGCACGATGTCCGGGCGCAGATCGCGCAACCGCTGGGCGATTTCAATCACGTCGCCGCGCAGATGGCGTCGCTTCATTCTTTTCAGGATCAAATCGTCGCCGGCCTGAACGCTGAGATGCAGATGCGGCATCAAGCGGGGTTCGTCAGCGATCAGGGTAAGGAGGTCGTTGTCGATCTCCACCGGGTCGATTGAGGAAAGACGCAGGCGTGGCAGGTCCGGAACCAGGGCCAGCAGCCGACGGCAAAGCTGCCCAAGGCTGGGGCTGCCCGGCAGATCGGAGCCGTAGGAGGTGATATCGACGCCGGTAAGGACCAGTTCGCGATAGCCATTATCGACCAGGATACGCGCTTGGCGCACCACCTCGCCGATGGCGACGGAGCGGCTGTTTCCCCGACCGAAAGGGATGATGCAAAAGGTGCAGCGATGGTCGCAGCCTTGTTGGACCTGCACGAAGGCGCGGGCACGGCCCTCGAAACCGGCGACCAAGTGCGGCGCGGTTTCGGTCACCCCCATGATGTCATTGACCATGATCCGAGGCTCGGCTCCGGTATCGCCGCGCCAGGTCTCGGTCCTGAGCTTCTCCTCGTTGCCGATCACCCGGTCGACTTCGTCCATGGCGGCAAATCCAGCCGGGTCGATCTGTGCGGCGCAACCGGTAACCACGATCTCCGCCTCGGGATGATCGCGCCGGGCCTTGCGGATCGCCTGCCGGGCTTGGCGCTCGGCTTCGGCGGTAACGGCGCAGGTATTGAAGATGATACGGGGCCGAACGCCTTCGTCGTCCAGATGGGCGCGAATGACCTCCGACTCAAACGCGTTCAACCGACAGCCGAAGGTCTCGACGCGGTCTCGGGTCGGCGGGGAATTTTCCGACGTCTGGTTCATAGCTGAGAGAAATGGCTGGATTTTGCGAGGAACGCAAGCACTCAACCCTCAAGCTCGTGAACCGATTCTTTGGTCACCTTACCGCCGTCGACCCGCAACAGGTCAACGGTCGTGAAGCGCATATCGACCTCGATAATGTCGGAATTAAGCTCCTCGCAGAGCGCTTTGGCCTGTTGACCCGTGGTGGTGCGTGCGAGTGTCAGGTGCGGGACATAGGGTACGTCCAGATTGAGATGGTCGGCGAACGGACCGGAATACAGAAAATTGTGCAGCCGCATCAGTTTCGACAATCCTTGGTCGGGCAGCAATTGCACCGTCCATCCGCCGTTGATCGGGTCGACAACCGGCGCCACGATTCGAAATGTCGCGTCGAATGGCTGGGTCGATCCGGCGACGCCCAGCATGTGCATCGTAAGGTTGTCGTCGGTCGCTACATCGGCGGAAAAGACCAGCGTCATATGCGGCGCGATATCGGCCTCGGGCGCGGGCAGATGAGCCTGGCGCAGACCCTCCACCCAGCCAAGCTCGGTTGCTGCGATTTCCGGGAAGGCGACGATCGTTAGAGACATGAACTCATCCTTGCAGGGTACAAAGGTTGATTGATCCCGAGAAGCTGGTCGCGGTTGGCCCCGTCATCAGCACCCTCCCAGCCTCGGTCCATTCAATAGTAAGCGTTCCGCCGTCCAGTATCACATCGGCTTGGCGTTCCACCAAGCCTCTGCGGACGGCGGCGACAAGCGCGGCGCAGGCTCCCGACCCGCAGGCTTGGGTGATGCCGGCGGCGCGTTCCCAGACCCGCATGCGAATCTCGGTCGGTGATTTGATGGTGATGAACTCGATATTCGCCCGCTTCGGGAATATCGGATTATGCTCCAGGACCGGCCCGATTTCCGCCAGAGGTATCGCTTCGGCGTCCTCGACGATGAAAACCGCATGCGGATTACCGATGTTGACGCAACAGGCGTCGCTCGCCGGGGCTCCCTCGAGATGCACGTGGAGCGTGTCGACGGCGCGGGCCAGCGGGATGCGCCGCCAATCCAGCTGCGCCGGCCCCATATCAACGCTGATACGGCCATCATCCGAGCGGCGGCAGGCCAACGAGCCGGCGATTGTCTCGATCACCACATCATTCCGGTTGGCTTCGTTCATCAACAGCGCGGCGACACAGCGGGTGCCATTGCCGCAAGCCTGCGCCTCGGAGCCGTCGGGATTGTGGATCTTCATCAACGCGGCGCCGCCGTTCACCGGAGGCAGGATGGTCAGGAACTGATCATAGCCGACACCCCGGCGTCGATCGCCGATCGCCCGGTAGGCAGCGCCATCCAGCGCCGGGTCTTGCAGGCGTGCATCAACAACGACGAAATCGTTGCCTAGGCCGTGCATCTTGGTGAAGTCGATCCGCATCATGTTGCTGATATACGCCTGGATTCGCCGCACGCCAATAATTTGCGCTGCCGGGGCGGGCGGATCGCCATTGTGCAGGCCCTGTCGCATTGGCTATTGTCGCGCGGATTTTGGGTATGAAAAGGGAGGCGGCCAGTGATCAACGTCGGTCATGAGAAATTGACGGATCTCGTCACGAAAATGATCCAGAGCGTGGGCAGCGAACACGCCGAGGCGGTTGCGGTCGCAGAGAATCTGGTTGAGGCCAACCTGATGGGCCATGACAGCCACGGCGTCGGTCTGGCGCCGCGTTACATGCTGCATGCGGTGACCGGGACGATGACGCCGGGGGCCAAGGTTTCGCTGATCACCGATAACGGCGTCTATTTGCTGCTCGATGGCAATATGGGCTATGGCCAGACCATCGGTCGTGAGGCGATGGAGATCGCCCTCAACAAGGTGAAGAAGAACGGCGCCGCGATCGTCGGCCTGCGCAACGTGCATCACCTCGGCCGGATTGGCGCCTGGGGCGAGATCTGCGCCAAGGCGGGGTTCATTTCGATCCATTACGTCAACGCCACCGGTCACAAACCCTATGTCGCACCCTATGGCGGCTACGAGGCGCGATATTCGACCAACCCCTATTGCACGGCGCTTCCGGCGACCGAGAAGACGCCGATGATGGTGCTCGACATGGCCACCAGCCGGGTCGCCCAGGGCAAGGTCCGGGTGGCGCATTACGCCGAAAAGCAAATGCCGATGCCGGATGCGCTGGTCGGCCCGAATGGCAAGCTGACCACGGATCCGGGCGTGGTTTTCCGCGAACCGATGGGGGCGATGCTGGCTTTTGGCGAGCACAAGGGCTCAGGAATGGCGATCCTCTGCGATCTGCTGGCCGGCGGTCTGCCGGGCGGCGGCACGGCGCGCCCGGAACTGAACACCGGCGACACCATCCGCAACAACATGCTGACCATCGTCATTGACCCGGCGCAGTTCGACTCCGGCGTGCCTTTCGCCGATGAATTCGACAGCCTGGTCGCCTATGTCAAATCCGGCCAGCCGGCCGAGGGCCACGACAAAATCCGCGTCGCCGGCGAACCGGAACAGGAAACCATGGCCAAGCGCCGGTCCTCGGGCATCGCCATTGACGACAACACCTGGGCCGAGATGATCAAGTTGGGCTGTGAGAACGGCATGACGCAGGCTGATTTTGATCGGGTGGCGGGTTATACCACCTTCCATTGATCAGAACCCATGTGCCCAATCCCGGGTTCCGATGGACATTATGGTCC
>JAQBUJ010000334.1 GCA_027623845.1 Pseudomonadota bacterium | reverse complement strand
GCAGCATGGGATGAAGACTTCCTTCAAAGCGTAATTTGCAACTGAATTTGTTCACCCGATTCCCCTGCAACCAGCCACCCTTGACCTCGCCGCCTGACAAGGCCAACAATCACCTGCTCGGAGAGCGCCGCCAGCGAATTTCCACCAACTACGCGACACCACCAAAGCCAGCATTGCCCACTTGAAAGAGAGATATCTCAACCTCCTTTACCGCCTCGTTCGCTCGACACTTGGCGCTTGAATCAATCGATCGCACCGTGCGTACGCGCTCCGGCATGTATCTTGCTTCCATTATCCAAAGCATGAACCGGGCGCGAACGATATTTTCTGCGGCTATGCCCGATCGGACGTCGCCAACCGGGACTGATCACACGCCAGGGCGGCCGATTATTCGAACGCATGGAAGAATTGGGAAGATACTGGTATGGTTTCCACCGCTCGCCGCAGCCTCCAGCATGGTCGAGAATCGACAGCAATGAACACGACTTCACGCACGCGCCGTAGCCTTTCGCCCGACCAGGCCCCCTGGTTCAAACGCGCGAAGAATCAGCGCAAGGTTTGCCTGGTCATTCCGCCGTCGGAATTCCTATTGGATGACCGGGTGTTCCCAAGCCTCGGCGTTCTAAAGATCGCCGCCGTGCTTGAGGCGGGCGGCCATGCGGTCGAGGTCCTCGATTTGTCCGGCATCGCGAACTATCTCGACGTGGTCGCGCATGCGGTCACTGCGGTTGAATATGACGCGGTCGGGATCACCGTAACCACGCCGCAATTGCCCAGTGTTTTTAAGATCCGCAACCGCATCAAGGAACTTCGCCCCGATTTGCGCCTGATCCTTGGCGGGGCCCATGTGGCGCTGGCCTATTCCGGCCGGGAGCAGGAACACAAGGCCAAGCGGATCGGCGGCCGGGCCCGCCGGGCCGTGCAAAAGCTGGAAGAGAATTTCGACGTCCTGTGCGCTGGTGACGGCGAGGTCGCAATTTTCGCCGCGATCGAGGACGACGCACCGAAATACATCAATGGCGACGACCACAAGAGCGAGTTGTTCCTGACCGACGCCCTCTATGAGGTGACCCCGGCGCCGGCGCGCCATCTGATCGATCTGTCGACTTACAAATACAATATCGAGGGATTTCCGGCGACCAGCCTGATCGCCCAACTCGGTTGTCCCTTCGCTTGCGGCTTCTGCGGCGGTCGGTTCAGCCGCAGCCTTCGGATCATCCGCACCCGTTCGCACGAGTCTATTGTCGCCGAGGTCGCCGACCTGCATGACCGCTACGGCTATACCGGTTTCATGTTCTACGACGACGAATTGAACGTGAATCCGAAGATTGTGGCGCTGATGAACGGCCTGGCCGAGTTGCAGCAACAACGCGGCGTCGAGTTTCGGCTGCGCGGCTTCATCAAGGCCGAATTGTTCACCGAAGAGCAAGCCGAGGCGATGTACCGGGCCGGGTTTCGCTGGCTGCTCTGCGGCTTCGAGGCCGCCGATCCCCGGATCCTGGTCAATATTCAAAAGCGTGCGACCCGCGAGGACAACACCCGCGCCGTCGAGATCGCCCGCAAGCACGGGATGAAGATAAAGGCGCTGATGTCCTGCGGTCACCCCGGCGAGACCCGGGAGTCGATCCAGGCTGTGCGGGATTGGCTGATCGAGATGCGGGTCGACGATTTCGACTGCACCGTGATCACCCCCTATCCCGGCACGCCCTATCATGACCTGGCGGTTCCAAGCGACGAGGTGGAGGGAGTTTGGACCTATACACAGCCCCGGACCGGCGACCGCCTGCACGCCCGCGAGGTCGATTACTCAACCACCGCGGACTACTACAAAGGCATCCCCGAAGAGGGATACCGGTCCTTTGTGTATACCGATCATCTGGACGGCGACGCGATCGTACAGCTGCGCGATGAGTTGGAGCGCGATGTCCGCGCGGCCCTGGACATTCCGTTCAACGCTGGCCGGCCGGCGTTGATGTATGAACACTCCATGGGCCAGGGCCTGCCTGAGTTTATTCTGCGCAAGCGGGCGGCCGAAGCGGCGACGGAATAGCCGCTTCATTCAGCGTTGCTTCACCCGACCGAGACGGGTTGCAAATCTTCATCCAGCGGATAGATCGGTCGGCGCACGTTCTTGAAATCAAGCATCGCGTAGTCCGAGGTGCACACCCCGACCCCGGCGCAATCGACAACCTGCTTGGCGATTGCCTTGAAGCCGGCGCGCCAATGAATGCGGCTTTTCAGCATCAGATAACGTTTCGCCCGCGGGTCGATGCCCAGGCTTTGGAAGCAGGCGAAGTCGTTCGGCTCCTGTTGGGTCGAGATGACGATGATCTCGACCTTGCCGGTGTCGAGGACCACGGTCGGCCCCATATTGTTCATCACCCCCTTGCCCATCGGCCCGATATTGCGGAACCGACCGTCGGAGATCAGCCGCACGACGCCGGCGACCCTGAGCGGTTCTCCGACCCGCCCAATCGAGGGCATGTCGGTCCGGCCGCCAAGGGCGACCGTCACCTCGTTGCCAATACCGGCGGCGATCATCGTCTGCACCGCCTCGGGATCACAGATCGCAAAGGCGGCGACATCTTCCAGCCCGGCGTCAAGGATACCTTTGAGCACCGTCATCGTATCCATCGAACCACCCGATGCCGCATTGTCGTAATGGTCGAGCAAAACGATCGGGCCGTCCTCAACCATCGCGCTCGCCCGGGCGAAAGATTCCGCCAACGGCTCAATCTGGTAGACGAATTTCTTTCGCTCGCGCCAAGCCAGGTCGAGGAGCTGATCGCGCAGCGCTTCGGCCAGGCGTTGATCGCCATCGGTCACCACAACGGCGCTGGAGCCGGCGAGCCTGATATCGGCATGGGGGAAACCGGTGAAGAAGCTGGCGCATAAGGCCCCGTCGGCCTCCATTTGCTTGGCCAGTTGCTGAATTTCCCGGTTCGGAGAATCGTCGGAGCCCTGGCCCATCACATGCGGCAGCATCGGCCGATTTCCCCAAGCCATGGTCGGGCGAACCTCGCCCCTGATCATCCGGAAAAACGCCCGCCCGGCCCGCAGCCCGGTCTCGTATACATCGACATGCGGATAGGTCTGATAGCCAGCGACGATATCGGCGTTCTCGATGATCGCCGGGTACATATTGGTATGCATATCAAGCGAGATCGCCAGCGGAACGCCCGGCGCCATCCGCCGGATCCTGGCCAGCAACGCCCCCTCCCCGTCCTCCTGGCTCTCGGTCACCATAGCGCCGTGCAATTGCAGCAAAATGCCGTCGCAGCCGGCTTCGATCGCGCCGCAAATTCGGTCGGTCATATACTGATAGGCCGCATCCTCGACCGGGCCGCTGGGCCAGGCGGCGGCGGCCAGCGGCAGAACCATCTCCGCCCCCTCAGCCTCGGCCAGCTCGATAAACGCGCCAACCGCCGACCCAGTTTCCTTATAGGCGGCGATAATCTCATCGCCCTCCAGCGGCAGCGGGCGCGTATTGCCGCGCGAAAACCGCGACAGTGGGGTCGGCACCGTCGAGAAGGTGTTGGTCTCGTGGCTCATCATCGCGATGACAAGGCGCATCGGGCGTTCTCTCCAGGTCTATCGGCGCCAGCTTAAGGTGTCAGCCGACGGTTGAGCGGACCGGCGCGCGCTTGGGTGCTGTGTTTGGCGGGGATGATCGCTCAACCAGCTGCGGTCGAGCTCCGACAGCCGCGGACAACCGATCTGAATCAAGGAATTCTCAAGCTCATTGGACAGCATGTTGATCACGTGCGGCACCCCGGCAGGCCCCATGGCCGCTAATCCCCACATGAACGCGCGCCCGCAAAACACGAACTTAGCGCCGATCGCCAGCGCCCGCAGGATGTCGAGGCCGCTGCTGAAGCCGCTATCGGCCATGACCGTCGCTTTGTCACCGACAACATCGACGATTTCGCTTAAAACCTCAATCGACGCTGGCGCCGCGTCAAGCTGGCGACCACCGTGGTTGGAGACCAAAATGCCATTGTATCCCATGGCGATCGCCGCCTCGGCATCGGCGGGATGCATGACCCCTTTGATGATCAGATCGCCTTTCCAAAGGTCGCGAATCCGCTTCAGCCGGTCGATACTGGTTGGGTTGCCCAATTGAACGCCGACGAAATCGGCCATTCCGCGCATCGATTTGTCCGGCGAATAGCGCCCCAGGGTTTTGAAATGCGGGATCCCCGCGGCCAAGGTATTCAAGCTCCAAGCCGGTCGCATCGCCGCGTTCCAGATCGTCGCCGGGGTGATTCGCGGCGGCACCGCAAGGCCGTTATAGGCATCGTGCGGACGCCAGCCCCTGGCCGGCACATCGACGGTCACGAACATCGCGCCGAAGCCGGCGTCGCCGGCGCGTTTGATCAGATCGTCGTTCACTGCCTCATCCTTCGGCGGGTAAAGCTGGAACCAGCCGTTACTGCCGGCGATCGCGCCGAACTCCTCGATATCAACCGTGCAGGCGGTGCTGAGCCCGACCGGCATATCCGCCGCCTTGGCGGCACGGGCGAATTTCAATTCGGCATCGGGGACCTGGAGGCTGGCCAGCCCCATCGGCGCAATACCGAAAGGCCTGGCGAATTTTCGCCCAAAAATCTCAACCTCGGTCTCCGCTGGCCCGGTCTGGGTGACGTAACGCGGCGTCATCGTGACGGCATCCAGCGCGGTGCGGTTGCGATCCTGACCAACACCCGGCCCGGTCC
>JAQBUJ010000333.1 GCA_027623845.1 Pseudomonadota bacterium | reverse complement strand
AGGCGGTGTCTTATCTGAGCGGCACCGGCGGCAACGCGCTGCAGGCGTTCTACCGGGCGCCTAATCTCAGCCTGCTAAAAGCCAAATTCGCCAATGGCCGGCGCACGCCGCCGCATAATCACGGCACCTGGGCGGCGATCCTGGTGCTGTCCGGTTCGGAGAGAAACGCGCTTTATAAGCGTAACCCGGATGGCTCTCTGAGCTATCAGCGCTCGGTCGATCTGACGCCGGGCTCGGTGTTTTTCATGCCGGCCGATGCAGTTCATGTCGCCGAATGCACCAGCGACGAGCCGGCGATCGGCCTGCATGTCTATGGCGATAATGTTCTGGGGGTCGAGCGCCAGATGTGGGACCCGGATACGCTTGGCGAGCAACCGCTGGACTGGTCGAAATACGAAGGGCTGGCGCAACGCGCTTCAGCCGCCAGCAAGGCGCCGCTGACGTAAGTTCTTGCCGGAACGGAGTAGCAAACATGCGACTGGGTATCTGCCTGAATATGGAAGGCCCTGATCCGGTTAGCGGTGACGCCTTCACCGCCGGCCTGGCCACTGCCGAGCGCGCCGGCTTTGAGAGCCTGTGGTTCTTTGATTCCATCGGCCGGGGAAAATTTCGCCCCGACCCGATCAGCGGCATGTCGGCCGCCGCCGCGGTCACCAAAAAGGTAGAGATCGGCAGTTGCATCCTACAGATCCCGCTGCGCCATCCAGTCGAGCTGGCCCACCGGGTGCTGGGCCTGCACTACATGGCCGACAACCGGGTTTTGCTCGGGGTTGGCGCCGGCTCGACGAAAACCGATTTCGACGCGATCGGCGGCGATTACGATACCAGGTTTCGCCAGCTGACCGAGGCCTTGCCGCTCATGCAGGCGCTGTGGCGCGGCGAGACGGTAAACGGCGTCAACCTGACGCCCCCCGCCGGCCAGCACGGCGGCCCGCCGATCCTGATCGGCAGTTGGGCCGGCAGCCGCTGGATCCCCATCGCCGCGAAACACTATGACGGCTGGATCGCCTCGGCGCATTTCACCAACTTTGCGACCTTGAAGCAGGGCGCTGACCGCTATCGCGGCGAGGGCGGCAAACGGGCGATCGCCACCAATATTCCGGTCGACCTGACGGGAAGCTCGACGCCGCTGGCCGACGATGACCATGTGGATCTGCGCTGCAGCCCCGAGGAAGCGGCCTCGCGCCTGCAAAAACTGGCCGATAGCGGGTTTGATGACGCGGTGCTGACGGTTACCGACTTCTCCGAGGCGCATTTAGCCCGGGTGCGAGCTTTGTTCACTTAAACCGATCGTGTTTCGGGAGGCGGGGTAACGGGGATCGGTTTTATCCGGCTCCCGTTACCCCGCCTTCACCCGTTACCCTGCCTTCAATTAAGCACCGCCGAGCGATCCAGGGTGTTTTGCACTGCCTTGATGTTCTCCAGACCCGGCAGGATCTCCGACGACAGGAACTCAATCCGCCGCATCGGCAGGCCGGCGCCATTGGGGAAGCGTTCCCGCCAAAGCAGCATCTTCACGGTCAGGCCGCAGAGCATGGCGCCGATGCCGACATGCTGCGCGGTTACCGTGGCGCCGAACATCCGGAACGACTCGGCGCTGACCTCCTCCCAGAAAGTTTTGGAAAAGGCGTCGAAGGCGTCAAATCGCCGACCGATCGAGCGGGCGACTTGTATCAGGTCGTTACGGATGACATCCATCATCCGGCCCTTGGCCGGGTCGGAGCGGATCTGGCTGGTATCTCGGATATCCTCCATCCAACGCAGGAATTCGGGTATTCCCTGGGTCAATTCGGTCAGGCATTGGCGATAATACGAGAGCGACAGGAAGACATCGCCGTATTGCTTAAGAAATGCCGGCACCTCGGTGATTGAAATTTCCAACTCCTCCGCCAGGGTCTTCAAGGCCCGGATCGCGGTCGCCCGATCCGGACTGGCGAGCATGTCGACGATCTGCGAAAGGTCGCCGGTAACATCGGCGTTGGACCCATAGATTCGGGTAATCAGCGGGCGGGTAAAATCACGCATGAAAGTGGTCAACTCGGCTATCTTGGAATCCGAGAGCGCCAGCGCGCCGAAATCCTCGAAACCGACATTGATCCGCCGTAATTCACTGCGCAGTGAGAACACATCAAAGGATTTAAGCGCGCCGACCATTTCCAGCATGGCAATGTCCTCGCGCAATGTCGGGCCCTGGTTTTCGAAAAAATTCGGTATATCGGCGAGATTGATTTGACCGCTCCCGGCTTCGGCGTCGTGGAACATCTCGATCACCGATTCAAGGCGCGCGTTCTTGATCATCGTCGCCTTGAGCAGCCCCGGCGATTGCAGCGGCATGATCGAAAGCGGCAGCGTGTGTAGGGAGTCGAGAGAGGCCTCGAAACCATTGCCGCTAGGCTGGGGCAGTGTCTGCGCTTGGTCGTCGTACATCTTTGGTCCCATTCTTTGCCGATAAATTCCCGCGCCACCACCGACGCAAGAGCCGGGCCGGGAAATCGGGTTTGGCGTGGGATTCCGCACATGTCGTGCACGGTGGCTATGTCTATCGCCAGTCCGTCGTTTGCCTGGTCGATCCCGGGCACGGCGATGCGGCGACGGCGTTGTTCGTCTTTTTCGTGACCGTCAGCGGCGTTCAGTTGTTGAATATCAGAGCGCCGCTTTGTGGTCTGGTTTTCGGTTATGCGGTAACCCCGATGCTGGACCGCGCCGGAACCGATCCAGCCGTCCCGTCGCAATGAGCTGGGATGAAAAACCGGGTAAAATGAACTGGATGAAATGAAATGGATGAAATGAACTGGGGGTAAAATCTGCCCGGGGCAAGACGATGAACCCAGCGGCGGTGTTCCTCATTGTTGTCCAATCCGGTTCGCGAGGCTACCGTCTCTCCCATGAAAACGGATTCTTCGGGGGCTGTACGGATGACGGAAGAAAAAAGCCGGGACGCCATCGTCATCGGCGCCGGGATCGTCGGCATTTGCACGGCCCTGGCGCTGCGGGAAAAGGGATTCGCGGTTACCGTGCTGGATCGGCTCGGCCCGGCCGAGGCCACCAGCCATGGCAATGCCGGCGTCGTCTCGCCCTGGTCCTGTGTGCCGCAATCGATGCCGGGGCTGTGGAAGAGCGTGCCGAAATGGCTGCTCGATCCGGCGGGGCCGTTGACCGTTCGGTGGTCTTATATGCCACGCATGCTGCCCTGGCTTGGCAAGTTCCTCGGCGCCGGCGCGCCGGGTCGATTGCCGGCCATTGCCGACGCCATGCTGGCGGTTAACCGACCCAGCCTGGATTTGTACCACCAGCTCCTGGCCGGCAGCGGCGACGAGGCGCTGGTCAAGGATTGCTATTATCTGCATGTCTCGCGCCATGACGGCGGCGCCGATCCCAATGACCTGGCCTGGCGGTTGCGCCGCGAGCGCGGCGTGCCGTTCGAGGCGCTGAGCGGTGATCAGGTGCGGGAGATCGAGCCGGCGCTTTCACCGGACATCAAGTCGGCGATCATGATCCGGCAACAGGGCCGGACGCTCAACCCTGGCCGGCTTGGCAAGGTGCTGGCGGCCAAGGCGCAGGCGATGGGGGTGCGCTTCCCCCTGGCCGAGGTGCGCGGGATTGTGCCGCTGCCCGATGGCGGCTATCGGATCGACATCGAGGGCGGCAGTCATGCCGCCGGCACCGTGGTGCTGGCCGCCGGCGCCTGGTCGGCGCGGCTGCTTGGGCCTTTGGGCGTACGGGTGCCCCTGGAGGCGGAGCGCGGCTATCACCTGATCTTCAAGGATCCGGGGATCACGCTGACCCACTCGATCATGGACGCCGACAATAAATTCGTCACCAGCTCGATGGAGATGGGGGTGCGCAGCGCCGGGACGGCGGAGTTCGCCGGCATCGATGCGGCGCCCGACTATCGCCGCGCCCAAGTGTTCGTCGGCCATAGCAAGTCGCTCTTGCCGGCGCTGAATACCGAGGAAACGGTGGAATGGATGGGCCGGCGTCCGTCGCCGCCGGATTCCGTCCCCTATATCGGCGAGGTGCCGGGTTATCCGAGGCTGTTCCATGGGTTTGGCCACGGCCATCTCGGGCTTACCGGCGCGCCGATGACCGGACGCATGGTCGCCGCCCTGGCGACTGAGGAGCCGTTGAACATCGATATGAAGCCTTATCGGCTGGACCGTTTTGGTGGATGAGGCGTCGATGCTAGGATCAGGTTGCGGATCCGGCTGCAGACCTGATGGATCGGCGGAACAGGAGTGATATCGCATGGCTTATGAAACAATTCAGGTGAACCCGGTCAGCCCGATCATCGGCGCCGAGATCGAGGGCGTGGACCTCTCCAAGCCGCTGGGCAACCAGTCGTTCCGGGAAATCCATGACGCGTTGATGGACCATCAGGTGATCTTCTTTCGCGATCAGGAGATGACCCTGGATGAGCACAAGGCGCTCGGCCGCCAATTCGGCGCGCTGCACATCCACCCGACGGCCCCGAAACCCGACGGCCATCCGGAAATCCTGACCATCCGTTCCGATGAGACCTCCAAGGTGGTGGCGGGGATGAAATGGCACTCGGATGTGTCCTGCGATATCGAGCCGCCAATGGGCAGCATCCTGCATCTGCACCAGATCCCGCCGGTCGGCGGCGATACCATGTTCGCCAGCATGTACGCCGCCTATGACGCGCTGAGCGAGCGGATGAAAGTCTATCTGGAAGGCCTGACCGCCACCCATTCCGGCGAGCATGTCTAT
>JAQBUJ010000332.1 GCA_027623845.1 Pseudomonadota bacterium | reverse complement strand
GGACCATAATGTCCATCGGAACCCGGGATTGGGCACATGGGTTCTGATCAATGGAAGGTGGTATTAGGGGTAATCTCGCACGCGCAGGAGAACAATCGCCTATCGAAAATTTCCAGCCAACGCCAGACACGACGTAGTGTGCCGCGGTCGAGGGGAGATCCAGGATCGGTTCGGGCTGGCGTCGAGACACTGGCGTCTCTCGGCGGTGGCTGCTAATCAGCAGGCATGATTCAGACACTTCTTATCGCGAACCGAGGCGAGATTGCCTGCCGGATCGCCCGTACCGCCGGGGCGATGGGGATTCGTACCGTCGCCGTCTATTCCGAGGCCGATGCCGGCGCGCTGCACGTCGAAAGGTGTGACGCGGCGGTTCCGATCGGGCCGGCGCCGGCCAGCGACTCTTATCTAAAAGCCGAGGTGATTGTTGAAGCCGCTCGGGCCAGCGGCGCCGACGCGGTGCATCCGGGCTATGGGTTTCTCTCGGAGAACGCCGATTTCGCTGCGGCCTGCGGTGAAGCGGGTATTGTTTTCGTCGGCCCGCCGGTGTCGGCGATCCAGGCCATGGGCTCGAAGGCCGAGGCCAAGGCGCTGATGGAAAAGGCCGGGGTGCCGCTGGTGCCCGGGTATCACGGGGTGGCGCAGGATCTGACGACCCTGGCGGCGGCGGCTGAGAAGATCGGCTATCCGGTTCTGCTGAAAGCCAGCGCCGGCGGCGGCGGGCGCGGCATGCGCGTGGTCGAAGCCCCGGTGGATCTGGAACCGGCGATCGCATCGGCCAAGCGCGAGTCTGCGGCGGCCTTCGGCGATGATCGTCTGCTGGTGGAGAAGTATCTCAGCCGGCCACGCCATGTGGAGGTGCAGGTCTTTGCCGATGGCCATGGCAATGTGGTGCATCTGTTTGAGCGGGACTGTTCGGTACAGCGCCGACACCAAAAGGTGCTGGAGGAAGCGCCGGCGCCGGATCTCGACCCGGCCATCCGCGCGGCGATGGGCGCGGCGGCGGTCGCGGCGGCCCGGGCGATCGGCTATGTCGGCGCCGGTACGGTGGAATTCATCCTCGACGCCACCGGCTTTTACTTCATGGAGATGAACACCCGCCTGCAGGTCGAGCATCCGGTGACCGAGTTGATCACCGGTATCGATCTGGTGGAATGGCAACTGCGGGTCGCCGGCGGTGAAGCGTTGCCGCTGACTCAAGATCAGATCGTCGTGACCGGTCATGCCTTCGAGGCCCGGCTCTATGCCGAGGACCCGGTGGATTTTCGCCCGCAGACCGGGCGGATCAACCATCTGCGCTTCCCAGGCCCGCCGGCGCGGGTCGATACCGGCGTGCGCCAGGGCGACACCGTCTCGATCCATTATGACCCGATGATCGCCAAGCTGATCGTGCATGGCCGCGATCGGGCCGAGGCGCTGGGCCGGCTATCCAGGGCGCTGGCGGAAACCGAGGTTGCCGGGTTGGTGACCAATCAGCCCTTCCTGGCCCGGTTGGCGGCGCATCCGGCGTTCAAGGCGGCCGAGGTTCATACCGGCTTTATCGAGGAGCACGCGGCGGCGCTGATCCCGGAACCACAAAGCCCGTCGAACCAGGTTTTGGCGTTGGCGGCGCTGGCGATCCTGCGCCACCGGGCCGATCTGGCGTCCGCGACGCCATCGGGTGACCCGTATTCCCCCTGGCGCGCGGTTTCGGGCTGGCGGCTGAACGAGGCGGCGGTGCAAACCCTGATCCTCGAACAGGGTGACAAGCGTCATGTCGTCAGCTTGCGCCAGGAGGGCGACGGTTATCGGATGATCACACCAGCGACCGGCTTGTCGGTGCAGGACGCCAGGGGCGACAAGGACCGGCTGCGCGCGGTGATCGGCGGCGCGGCGATAACCGCCGGGCTGGCGTTCGACGGCGCGACCGTGACCTTGTTTCTGCCCGAGGTACCGTCGGTGCTGAGTTGGATCGATCCTCTGGACGCCGCCGGTGAACTCGATGATGTCGGGGGCCGGCTTACCGCTCCGATGCCGGGCAAGATCATCTCGGTGCAGGTCAAGGACGGCGACGTGGTGACCCGAGGCGCGCCGCTGGTCGTGCTTGAGGCGATGAAGATGGAGCATACCATCGCGGCGCCCGGCGATGGCCGGGTCGTAAAAATCCATTACCAGGCCGGGGATCTGGTCGAGGAAGGCGCCGACCTGCTGGAATTTGAACCATCCGATGAGGCGTAAACGATGAGTACCCAATCGAGCCCGCCGAGCCCGCGGTTGGCAACCGGCGTGGCGCGGCTGATCGAGCCGCGGCGGATCGTGATGATCCTGATTACCCTGGCCGCCGCCATGTTGTTGATCATGCCGCCGGCGACGATGCCGCCGGATATGGCGGTGGCCGGGGCCTTGGTGCTGGTGACCATCGGCATGCTGGCGACCGGCGGCCTGCCCGAGCAGTTGGTGGTTCTGGTGTTCTTTCTGTTCGCCATGACCCTGTCGATAGCGCCGTCCTCGGTGGTGTTTTCCGGCTTTACTTCGGGGGCGTTCTGGTTGGTCTTCGGCGGGTTGGTGATCGGCGCGGCGGTCGACCGGACCGGTCTCGGCGCCCGAATTGCCGGCTCCATCGTGCGCCGGGTAAGCGATGACTATCGTCTGGTGATCGGCGCCATCATCCTGGTCAGCATGGTGCTGGGGTTTTTGATGCCGTCGACCTTAAGCCGGGTGGTGCTGCTGATCCCGATCGTGATGGCCTTGGCGGAGCGGCTTGGCTTTGCTGCGGGTGGTCGGTCGCGTAATGGCATGATCATGGCGACGGTGTTGAGCGCCTATCTCTGCTCGACCTCGGTTTTGCCGGCCAATGTGCCAAACAATGTTCTGTTGGGCGCCGCCGAAACCTTTCAGGGCGTGCATCTGCGTTATTTCGACTATCTGCTGCTGCACTTTCCGGTGCTGGCGTTTTTGAAGGCGCTGGTGATCTGGGGCTGTGTGGTTTGGCTGTTCAGGCCGGCGCCGGGTAGTGCCGATAACGCCCCGCCGGCATCCGACGGCTCAGGTACTGATACCGGATACCGGGTGTTCAGCGCCGAAGAGGGACGGCTGGCGGTGCTGCTGACCCTGGCGTTGGTGCTTTGGGCCAGTGACTCGCTGCACGGGATCGCGCCGGCCTGGGTTTCGCTGGGGGTTGGCATCGTGTGCCTGCTGCCGCTGGTCTCTTTGGTGCCGCCGGATAGCTTCCGGGCGAAAGTTCAGGTCGGGCCGCTGATTTATGTCGCCGGGATCATCGGCATTGGTGCGGTGGTGGCGGAATCCGGCCTCGGCGCCTTCCTCAGTCGTTGGATGCTGGAGGCGACGGCATTGTCGCCGGATACCCCTTTGCGCTCCTTGGCGGCGTTGAGCGGCTTGGCGATGCTGCTCGGCATGGTCTCGACGATGCCCGGGGTGCCGGCGATCCTGGTGCCGATCGCCGGTGATCTGCAAGCCGCTTCCGGGCTCACCATGGAAGCCGTGTTGATGAGCCAGGTGCTGGGGTTTTCAACGGTTTGGTTTCCCTATCAGGTGCCGCCGATCATCGTCGGCATGCAGCTTGGCGGGGTGTCTCTGAGCGATGGCTTGAAGGCGACGTCGTCGACGGCGCTGATCAGTGTTGTCGTGCTGTTGCCGCTGGATGCGGTTTGGTGGCGGTTGCTCGGCTATCTGCCGGCCGGCACGCTCTGGTGACGGTGCATCTGATCAAGCTCTGCGTTGGGATCGACACGGTGCGCCAACTCGAGGAACACAGGGTTCTGCGCCGTGAGGAATACCGTCGCAAGGGACTGGAGGAGGTTGATATCCATGTCACCCGCAATGCCCCGCGCCGGGCTGCGGAGGTGCTGGACGGCGGGTCTCTCTACTGGGTGATCCGCCGGCAAATCCGGGTTCGCCAGCGGATCCTGCGGCTCGAGGAAATACACGATGACGAGGGCGGCCGGCGCTGCGGTCTGGTGCTTGACCCGGCGTTGATCCGAACCGAGCCGAGAGCGTTCCGGCCGTTTCAGGGTTGGCGCTATTTCAAACCGGAAGACGCCCCCGCCGATCTGGCCGGCGGCAGCGATGATAGTGACGACATGCCCGAGGATATGCGCCGCGAGCTACGCACCCTCGGCTTATTGTAACAACCGGTAAGCGCGCAGATTATGGCCCTCTCTATCAACGGCTTTGAAAATCCCGCCGCTCAGCCGTTGGTTCGCCCCTAGGAGCGTGGCTTCGGCGCACCAGCAGGCGCTGGTGCGATCAACGCCGGCGAGGTCCCGCCGCCCATCCGCGCATCGGATCCCGGGGCGACGGTAAACTCAACACTAGAGCCGCCGGTGGTGCGTCGCTGCAGGGTGATCGTCGCGATCCGCATGCCTCGGCTATAGGTCATCGTGGTGATCGCTGAGCGGACAATGGTGATCTTATTCCAGCCGAAGCGCGGCATCTCGCGTTCATAGAAGGCGTACATGTCGGTCATGCTATGGCCGGTGGTCAGCGCCAACCGGCCGATCCAGCCATCCTCGGAGCCAAGCACCAAAAGATTGTCCATATCCACCTCGGCATTGGCGGGTATCGGAATATCGGTGAACTGGGTGAACCGGGGGCCTTCCTGGTCAGCGTCATTCTTGCCGGCGGTATCCGGAGATTTGATCTGCGGCCCGGATTCGGCCTCACTGGTCTTCGCAGGGGAATCGGGTGAACAAATTCAGTTGCAAATTACGCTTTGAAGGAAGTTTTCATCCCATGCT
>JAQBUJ010000331.1 GCA_027623845.1 Pseudomonadota bacterium | reverse complement strand
CCGAGGCGATGTGGTCTTCGTCGAGCCGGTCAGCGAAAACGCTGATGGGAAGCCTTATCCGCCGGCGACCCATGGGTTGCGGCAAATTCCGGATGTCGGCGGCGGGCTGGTGGCGATTGACCCTCATACCGGGCGGGTTCTGGCGATGAGCGGGGGGTGGGACTATGCAATGTCCGAATTCAACCGGGTGACCCAGGCGCGGCGTCAGCCCGGCTCAGCCTTCAAGCCCTTCGTCTATCTCGCCGCCCTGGATAACGGGTTTACGCCGGCGACTCGAATTCTGGACGCCCCCTTCGTCATCGATCAGGGGCCGGGTCTGGGAAAATGGAAACCGGCCAACTACACGAAGAAATTTTATGGCCCAAGCGCCATGCGCATCGGCATCGAGAAATCCCGCAACCTGATGACGGTTCGCCTGGCCCAGACCATTGGCATGGATCGGGTGAGCGAATACGCCCGGCGCTTTGGCATCGTTGATACGATGGCGCCGCAACTCGCCATGTCGCTTGGCGCCGGCGAGACCACCTTGATGCGTATGGCGGTCGGCTATGCGATGCTGGTCAATGGCGGGAAACGGATCACCTCGAGCCTGATCGATCGGGTGCAGGACCGAAATGGGCAGACCGTGTTCCGTCACGACCAACGGCCCTGCGGCGGATGCAAGGTCGAGGCATGGAGCAACGCGTCGGTGCCGAAAATTCCGGACCAGCGCGAACAGGTGGCGGACCCGACCTCGGCCTATCAGATGGTGCGAATGCTCGAAGGCGTGGTTCGGCGCGGGACCGGTCGGCGCATCGCCTCATTGGGCAAACCGCTGGCCGGCAAAACCGGCACCACCAATAACAATATCGATACCTGGTTCGTTGGGTTCTCGCCGGACCTGGTGGTCGGCGCCTATGTCGGATTTGACACGCCCCGGACCCTGGGCCGCAGGGATACCGGCTCGAATGTCGCGGCGCCGCTGTTTAAGAGTTTCATGGCCGCAGCTTTGAAGGACGTGCCGGAGATTCCCTTTCGGGCGCCGCCGGGGATCATCCATGTCCGGATCAATAGCGAGACCGGCCGATTGGCGCGTCCGGGAGACAAGAACGTCATTCTGGAGGTCTTCAAACCGGGCACCGAGCCGACCGGCGACACGCGGGTAATCGACGGCGGCTACGCGGCTGGTTGGCCCGGCGGCGGAAACGCCCTAGGCAATGCCGGAGGGAGTGAAGGCGAGAGTAACGACGCCGCCGGCGCGGCTGGTCTGACGCCAACGGTTGCGGGCTCCGGACGCGGCCTCTATTAAGGACACGACAGTCATCGCCTTTTCAGACTCTGGAGTTCCCATGCGCGCGGAAATTGCAGCCACGGCGGAAGAAATTCGGCAATCAATCGAATTGCTCCGGAGGCATCTTTGACTGGGATCAAGCCAATTTGCGCCTGGAAGAGCTGAACGCGCTCGCCGGCGATCCCAATCTCTGGAACGACCAAGAACGCGCCCAAGGCCTATTGCGTGAGCGAACCCAGCTGGAAAAATCCATCGGCGATGTCACCGGGCTGACCGATGAGGTCGACGAAGCCCTGGAGATGATCGAGCTTGGCGAGGCCGAGGACGAAGCCGATATCGTTGCCGAGGCCGAGGCGAACTTGGAACGGGTGCGGCAGATCTGCGCGAAAAAACAACTCGAGTCCTTGCTGTCCGGCGAGGCGGATTCCAATGATTGCTATCTTGAGGTCCATGCCGGCGCCGGCGGAACCGAGGCCCAGGATTGGGCGCAGATGCTGTTGCGGATGTATTCGCGATGGTGCGATTCCCGGGGCTATAAGGTCGAATACCTGGAGGAAAGCGCCGGCGAAGAGGCCGGGATCAAGTCGGTGACCCTCAAGGTGACCGGCCACAACGCCTATGGCTGGCTGAAGACCGAGAGCGGCGTGCATCGACTGGTCCGGATCTCGCCCTATGACAGCGCCGCGCGTCGCCACACCAGTTTTTCCTCGGCCTGGGTTTATCCGGTGGTCGACGCCTCGATCGATGTGGTGATCGAGGATAAGGATCTGCGCGTCGATACCTACCGGGCCTCGGGCGCCGGCGGCCAGCACGTCAACCGGACCGATTCGGCGGTGCGGATGACCCATATTCCGACCGGCATCGTCGTGCAATGTCAGAACGACCGCTCGCAGCACCGCAACCGGGCGACCGCGATGGATATGCTCCGAGCTCGGCTCTATGAGCATGAACTGCGCCGGCGCGAGGTAGAAGCCACCGCCATCGAGGCGACCAAGTCAGACATCGGCTGGGGCCATCAGATCCGCTCCTATGTGTTGCAGCCCTATCAGATGGTCAAGGATCTGCGTACCGGTGAGGAGACCTCGGATACCCAGGGCGTTTTGAACGGCGATCTCGACCGGTTCCTGGAGGCGGCGTTGTCGCAGCGGGTTGGCGGCGGCGGCGCCGAGGCCAAGGCCGACCTGGAAGCCTAGCGCGCCGGCAAGCGCCCAGAACCTCGAAACGCCCAGAACTTCGAAACGCCCGGACCCTCGAAACGCCGGTACCCCGCTCCCCGGCTTGCCCCGCGCGGCGTCTTCCCGCAGAGTCGTGAAAAGGCTGTCCCCGAACGCCGCCCCGAGAATTTGCTGGGCGAATTCACTTGGTATGGCGACGCGGGCGCCGCATTGCGAGGGAGGATACGATGGGTCTTTATGCCGATACCTACCGGCGGTCGCTGGAGGACCCCGAGGGGTTTTGGGCCGAGGCGGCGGAGGATGTCGTCTGGCAAAAGCGCTGGGACCGGGTGCTCGACAATGACAATGAGCCGTTCACCCGTTGGTTCGTCGGCGGCAAGATCAATACCTGCTACAACGCCGTCGACCGTCATGTCGACGAAGGTCGGGGCGCGCAGGCGGCGGTGATCTATGACAGCCCGGTCAGCGATACCATCACCTCGATCAGCTATGCGGCGTTGCGCGATCAGGTCGCGGCCTTTGCCGGTGTGCTGCTGAAATACGGCGTCGGCTATGGCGACCGGGTGATTATCTATATGCCGATGATCCCCGAAACCGTGGTGGCGATGCTGGCCTGCGCGCGGATCGGGGCGGTGCATTCGGTGGTTTTCGGCGGTTTCGCCGCCAATGAGCTGGCAAAGCGGATCGAGGACGCGACGCCAAAGCTGGTGGTCTCGGCTTCCTGTGGCATCGAGCCGGGCCGGGTGGTCGACTATAAGCCGCTGCTGGATGGGGCGATTGAGGCTTCGGCGCATAAGCCGGACACCTGCATTGTCGTGCAGCGCCCGATGCTTGAGGCGCCGCTGATCGACGGTCGGGACGTGGAATGGACGGCGGCGCACAGCGATAGCACGCCGGCCGACTGTGTCGAGGTCGACGCCAACGATCCGGTCTATATCCTTTATACCTCGGGTACCACCGGGGTGCCGAAAGGCGTTGTCCGGCCGACCGGCGGGCATCTGGTGGCGTTGAAATGGTCGATGAAGAACATCTATGGCGTCGATCCGGGCGAGGTCTATTGGGCGGCCTCGGATGTCGGCTGGGTGGTCGGGCATTCCTATATCGTCTACGCGCCGCTGCTGCAGGGCTGCACCACGGTATTGTACGAGGGTAAGCCGGTTGGCACGCCGGATGCCGGCGCCTTCTGGCGGGTGATCTCTCAGCACAAGGTGTCGTGCATGTTCACCGCGCCGACGGCGATGCGGGCGATCAAGAAAGAGGACCCGCAAGGCAAACTGTTGGCTCAATACGACATGTCGCATTTCAAGTCGCAGTTCCTGGCCGGCGAGCGCTGTGATCCCGATACCCTGCATTGGACCGAGGAGATGCTGAAGGTCCCGGTGATCGATCACTGGTGGCAGACCGAAACCGGTTGGCCGATCGCCTCGAACTGCATTGGCATCGAGCGTCTGGCGATTAAGCCGGGCTCACCGACCGCGGCGGTTCCGGGTTGGCGGATCGAGGTTCTGGACCCCGAATGCAATCCGGTGGCGGCTGGGGAAATCGGCGCCATCTCGATCAAGCTGCCGTTGCCGCCGAGCGCGTTGGCGACCTTGTGGCGGAACGACGACCGCTTCGTCGAGAGCTATATGGCCGCGTATCCCGGCTATTACCAAACCGGTGATGCGGGCGTCATCGACAAGGACGGCTATTTGCACGTCATGTCACGCACCGACGACATCATCAATGTCGCCGGGCATCGACTGTCGACGGGCGGCATGGAGCAGGTCCTGGCGTCGCACCAGGATGTGGCGGAATGCGCCGTCCTGGGGGTCGCGGACGCTTTGAAGGGGCAGGTCCCGCTCGGTTTTCTGGTGCTGAAGGACGGCGTCAACAGACCCGATGCCGAGATCGTCGCCGACGTGGTGCGCATGGTGCGCCAGGAGATCGGACCGGTGGCCTCGTTCCGCCAAGCGACGGTGGTTAAACGGTTGCCGAAGACCCGGTCTGGCAAGATCCTGCGCGGCACCATCCAGAGTATTGCTGATTGCCAGGACTATCAAATCCCGGCGACCATCGACGACCCGGCGATCCTTGACGAGATCGCCGAGACCTTGAAGGCCTTGGGCTACGCGGGAGGGTAAAGCGGTCGGGCGAGCCGAAAGGCCGGGCGGTGGCGGGCCGTATCCAAAACCCGAACCCCTGACCCAACCCAGGACCCACGTTCGAATCCCTGGGCTTGATCCAGGGTCTCAAGATTCGAATCCCTGGGCTTGATCCAGGGTCTCAAGATTCGAATCCCTGGACTTGATCC
>JAQBUJ010000330.1 GCA_027623845.1 Pseudomonadota bacterium | reverse complement strand
TCCATGGCCCGCTAAACCCGGCGGCCGTTCTCGTCATATCGGTACCAGCCGCGCCCGGATTTACGACCGGCCCGACCAGCGGCGACGATCTGCTTCAGCATTGGCCGGGGGTGGAAGCGGTCGCCATAGGCGTCAGTCAGGATGTCGGCGACCTGCAGGTTCAGGGTGTTGCTGGTCAGGTCCATAAGCTCAAACGGGCCGACCGGATGACCGAGGCCGAGCTTGCAGCCGATATCGATATCCTCCGGTGTGCAGGCGCCTTCCTCGACCAGGCGCAGCGCCTCGTTCCACAACGCGAACAGCATCCGGTTGACCGCGAAACCAACCACGTCCTTGACCTGGATCGCCACCTTGCCGGCCTCGACACAGGCTTCGGTCGCAACGTCGAGCGCCGCCTGACCTGAATCCATGGCGCTGATCACTTCCACCAGTTTCATCCGGTGCACTGGGGAGAAGAAGTGCAGCCCAAGGAAGTTCGCCTGCCGCGCATCCGACAGGCTGGCCGACAGAACGGTGATCGAAATGCTTGAGGTATTCGACGCGATGACGCAATCGGCCGGCAGGATCGGATCAAGCGTCTTGAACACCTCGCCTTTAACGTCGACATCCTCAAACACCGCCTCGATGACCATGTCCCGGTCGCTGAAATCCCCGAGATCGGTGGTCGTGGTGATATTGGCGAGCGCCCGGGGCTTGTCCTCCTCGGCCCAGAAACCGCGCCCGATACCGGAATCGAGCACGCCCTCCAACTTGCCCATGGCCCGCTGCAGCGCCTCGGCGGTGGTATCGTTGAGCAGCACCTGCTTACCGGCCAGCGCGAATATCAACGCGATTTCCGAACCCATCATTCCGGCGCCGACGACGCCAAGCTTACCGATGGACATTGCGTTTCTCCTGTTTGAATGGCTTTGAATTCCGGCGCGCATTGAAACCGAAGCGCGCGGCCCTGTCACCCGGCGTTATTCGATCCGCGCGCTTCGGTATCCCGGGGCGATGAAGACAACGATCCGCCACCCGATGAGGTTGGCGCTTTCCCGATGGCGGCGAACCGCTAGACTGGCCGCGGACCAACCACCACTTTTTTCGGGGGAATTGTCATGCGTATGCAAGGAAAGATCGGGCTGGTGACCATGGCCGGCTCCGGCATGGGTCGGGCCGGCGCGTTGCGCTTCGCCAAGGAAGGCGCCTCGGTTGGCGTCGTCGATATCGACGCCGATGCGGTCGCCAAGGTGGTGGCTGAGATCGAAGCGGCCGGCGGCAAGGCCAAGGGCATCGTCGCCGATCTAACAAAGGATGATGATTCCGCCCGCATCGTCCGCGAGACCGCCGGTCATTTCAACGGCCTCGACTTCGTCTGGAACCATGTCGGCCATCCCGGTCCCGCCTCGATCGAGGGGATTGAGATGAAGGATTTCGACCTCACGATGAACTTGAACCTGCGCACCGTGCTGATCAGCACCGAGGCGGCGCTGCCGGAATTGCGCGCCCGGGGCGGCGGCAGCCTGCTGTTCACCTCGTCAAGCTCCGGCCTGATGGGTTCAGGCTACAGCCCGGTCTATTCAATGGCGAAATTCGGCATCATCGGTTTCGTCAAAGCCATGGCCAAGCGCTATGCCAAGGACAACATCCGGGTCAACGCGGTCTGTCCGGGGCCGATCGACACCCCGATGCTGCGGGTTTTCGTCGCCCGCCCGGATCAGCAATCAACCCATGGCATGGATAAGGAAGAACTGGTGGCCAAACGCGGCGGAGTCGGCCCAATGGGACGGCCCGGCAGGCCCGAGGAAGTCGCCAACGCGGCCTTGTTCCTGCTTTCCGACGAAGCCTCCTTCGTTAACGGTATCGCCATGCCGGTCGATGGCGGCATAACCGCGTAAGCGGGGCTTAAAGGGAGTACGGACATGGCGGTAATGGGTGCGGATCAACAGGCCAGCGACATCACCAAAGACCCGCTCGCAGCAGTGCTTGGGCTGTCCGAGACGATCACCGGCCATGCCGCCGCCGGGGAACAAGCCGGTCGGCTGGCGCAGCCACTGCATGACGCCTTGCTGAGGGCCGGGCTGTTCCGGATGCTGATGCCCAAGGCCTATAACGGCTTGGAGATCGATCCGCCCAGCTTCCTGCGGGTGATTGAGGCGGTAGCCCAGCGTGATGCCAGCGCCGCCTGGTGTCTGTGTCAGGGCAATGGCTGCGCCATGGTCTCGGCCTATCTCAGCCCCGATGCGGCGAATGAAATCTTTGGCGCAGACCCGCGCGCAGTGCTGGCCTGGGGTCCGGGCAAGGCCGAGGCGCGGGCCGTCGAGGGTGGCTACCGGGTCACCGGCCGGCTGGCCTTTGCCAGCGGTGGCCGTCACGCCACCTGGCTCGGCTGTCATGTCCCGGTAACCGAGGCCGGTGGCGGTCAACGGCCTGGCGCTGGCGGCAAGCCGGAAATCCGGACCATGCTGTTCCCCGCCGCCAAGGTCCGTTGGATCGATACCTGGGACGTCATTGGCCTGCGCGCCACCGGCAGCGACGATTTTGAGATCGACGATCTGTTCGTGCCGGAGCACCACACCGCGATCCGCGATGTCGAGGCGACCCGGGTGCAGCAGAGCCGGCTATTCATCATGCCATCGATGTGCATGTATGCCATCGGCTTCTCGGCCACCGCCCAGGGCATCGCCCGGGCCATGCTGGAGGCGTTCAAGGATTTGGCGCTGGACAAGACCCCGCGACTGGCCAGCTCGAAGATGAAGGATAACCCGGTGATCCAGTCCGACATGGCCTATTGCGAGGCCCGACTGCGCGCGGCGCGCGCCTTGCTGGTCAGCGAGGTTGACGATATCTGGGTCGAGGTTCAGGCCACCGGCGCCCTGTCGGTCGCCAACCGCATGCGGATCCGCCTGGCGGCGACCCACGGGATCCACGAAGCCAAGTCGGTGGCCGAGGTGGTCTACGACCTCGCCGGCGTCTCGGCGATCCGCGCCGAAAGCCCGTTCCAGCGGCGCTATCGGGACATCCGCAGCGTGACCCAGCAACTCCAGGGTCGGCGCTCGCATTTCCAGACCGTCGGGGCATATCTGTTCGGCCACCCGGCGGATTTGAGCGTGGCTTAGCAAGCTGTCGGACAGCGCTTTTGATATAGCCGCTTAAACCCCAAACATCCGGCGCGCGTTGCCGGTCAGCATCGCTTCTACCTCAGCCTCGGAATAACCCGCCGTCTCGATCACCTTGCGCGGGTCCTGGTCACCGATCGGGAACGGATAGTCGGAACCCAGCATGACCCGCTCGACGCCGACCTTGGCGGTCAGGAACCGCAGCACGTCGGGCTGAAAGACGATGCTGTCGAAATACAGCTTGTGGAACTGCTCGACCGGATCGACGACCTGGTCGGGGAACGCCTTGTGGTTGCGCTCCAACCGGCCAAGCATATAGGGCAGCGCACCACCGCCGGTCGAGGCCACCACCACCAGACCGTCAAACCGCGTCAGATGGCCGGTGAACAGCATCCGGCTGATGGCGATCGAAACGTCGGTGACCCGGCCAACGGCGTTCATCATCTGCATGTCGTCGAGGCGGGCGTCGCCGGAGCCGAACATCGGGTGAATAATGATCGGCACCCGGAGCTCCGCCGCCATTTCCCAGAACGGGTCGAGATCGGGATCGTCGAGATTGCCGTGGCCGCCCTTCGGCTGAGTACCGATCATCGCGCCGGGCATACCGGCCTTGATCGCCTCACGCAGCACCTGCGCCGCCAGCTTGCCGGATTGCAGCGGCACCGTCGCCAACGGGATTACCCCGTCGCGGTCGCGGCAATCGGCGAGCATGCCCTCGTTCAAAAAACGGCTCCAGTCGACGCCCTCCTCGGCCGGGATCTCATAACCGAAACTATCGAGCCAACCGCCCGGCAGTTGCAGGTCGATACCGGTACCGGCCATGAATTGCTGGCGCGGGTCGAACAGCCGCAATTTTGGCATGATCGGCCGGGTTGGCTTGCCGCCGGCGAAGGCCAACTGAAATTTTTCATCCTTCTCGATCAACTCGACCGAGGGAAAGTCCTTGGCAAGATTGCGCAGCGCCTCAAGCGTGCTTTGCGGCAGCAGATGGGCGTGGGTGTCGATGATCATCGTCAGGTCTCCGTATCGGCCAGCAAGTCCGAGAGCAGGCTGGCCCGCATCGGCAGGGTCAGGCATTCAAGATTGAACGGGCTTAGCGCATCGTTGATCGCGCTGGTCACCGCCGCCGGGGCGCCGAGATAGCCGCCCTCGCCCACCCCCTTCTGGCCATGGCTGGTCAGCGGCGAGGGTGTGCAATGCTCGGCCAGCTTGATGTCGGGAACCTCAAGGGCCGACGGCATCACATAATCGACAAAACTGCCGGACAGAAGCTGGCCGGTGTCGTCATAGGCGAATTCCTCGTACAACGCCGCGCCGATGCCATGCGCCGCGCCGCCGATCACCATGCCACGCACGATGTCCGGGTTGATCACCGTGCCGCAATCATGGGCGATCACATAGTCCGGCAGGGTGACCTTGCCGGTCAGCCGGTCAATCTCGGCATAGACGATATGGGCGGCGAAGGAATAGCAGGGATACATCTGCACCCGGCCATCCGCCGTCGGTAAGCTGCCTCCCTTGGGGACCTGCATGACATGCACCGCCTGCAGGCCCGGCTCAGCCATTCCCGGCGGCATGTTGTGAAACTCCCGGTGCGCGATCAGCGCGATACGGCCCAGGGTCAATTGTTGGCTCGGATCATCCA
>JAQBUJ010000329.1 GCA_027623845.1 Pseudomonadota bacterium | reverse complement strand
AATATGGCGACGAATCCGCCGCCGGAACTCGCCAACTATCTCTACATTACGGCGTACACGACCGAGAAGGCGATCGTTGAAAAGCGCGCGGCGCTGGTCAACTACTGCAAAGGTTTGGCCTTGACGTTGCGCGCGATCGAGTCGGACCGGCAGGCCTTTAGGGGCTGGGCGGAAACCTGGTTCGAAGGCCTGGACCCCGCCGTGTTCGGTCCAGCGTTCGACACCAACAGCCGGATATTCATGCCGACGCCGGTGCCGACCGCGGCGCAGTTCGATCTCAACCGAGAGTTCGTTAACCGCGGCGCGGCAACCCGCGGGCAGCCGGGCCTTCCCGACAGCATGACCTTCGAGAAAGCGTTCGATACGACGATTGCCCAAGAGGCGGTGGCCTCGATCTAGCGCGCGGCGATGGGCATCCTCGTCAACCAGGTCGTCAAACGGTTCGTCAGTCGGGGGCGGGAGGTTCTCGCCCTCGACGGCGTTTCGTTGTCGATCGATTCCGGACAGTTTGTCGCCTTCGTCGGACCGTCCGGCTGTGGCAAGTCAACTCTGCTGAACATGATCGCTGGTATTCTCCAGCCGTCGGCTGGCGAGATCATCCACGACGGCCAGCGGGTCTCCGGGATTAACCGGCAGATCGGCTACATGACCCAGGTCGACAACCTGCTGCCGTGGCGGACGGTCGAGCAAAACATCCGCTTGCCGCTCGAGATCCAGCGCCGCGACCGCGGCGAAACCCGCGAGCGTGTCGAGATGCTGCTCGATATGGTCAACCTCTCGGGTTTTGCGAAGCACTTCCCGGTCGAACTGTCGGGTGGCATGCGCAAGCGCGTGGCCATCGCGCAGTTGCTGGCCTATGACCCAGGCACCTTTCTTCTCGACGAGCCGTTCGGGGCGCTCGATGCGCAGCTCAAGCTCATCATGCAGTCGGAGTTGATGAAGATATGGGAGCGGACCGGCAAAACGGTGGTGTTCGTGACCCATGACCTCGCCGAGGCCGTGGCGCTGGCGCAGCGCGTCGTCGTCTTCAGCGGACGTCCCGGCCGCATTAAGCATATCGAGGACGTCGAATTGCCGGCCAGCCGCGACATGTTCAAAATCCGGTTCGAAAAGGCGTTTCAGGCGCAGTACGAGCGCCTGTGGGCCGAACTCGCACCGGAAATCTCGAAAGGTGAGTCGCTATGACAGTCGGCGGCGTTTACGAGGCGGGCGAGGGCGGGAAGCCGGCCGCCAGCCAAGCGGTCCGGGAATTCGAGGAACATGAAGCCCGGCGCCAGCACCTCTACCGTGTTCTCCAGGTCCTCGTCGGCGTCGCCATCTTCGGTGCCTGGGAACTTGCATCCGGCACGCTGATCGATCCGTTTTTCATCAGTTCGCCCGTGGCTGTAGCTGGCCGCCTCTATACCTGGGCCGTTAACGGCGATCTGGTGCGCCATCTCTCGATCACGCTGTACGCAATGATCTGGGGGTTCACGCTTGGCTCGCTGATCGGCTTTGCGATGGGATTTCTGTTTGCGCGGTACGAAGCAATCTCGACCGTATTCGATCCCTATATTACGGCGCTGTATTCGATCCCGAAGATCGCCTTAGCGCCGCTCTTCATCATGTGGTTCGGAATCGGTATCGAATCGAAGATCGCAATGTCCGCGGTTATCGTTTTCTTTCTCGTCTTTCTCAACACCTATGCGGGCGTTCGCGACGTGAATCAGATCTTCGTGCATTCAGCGCGCATCATGGGCGCCAACGAATGGCAGCTCTTACGTATCGTGATTACGCCTTCGGCGGCAGCCTGGGTGCTGACGGGCCTAAAAGTGTCGATCCCCTACGCGCTGATCGGCGCGGTGGTGGGCGAGTTTATGTCCTCCAACCGCGGCATCGGTTTTCTGATCGCGCAGGCGTCGGCTTTGTTCGACACGGCATCGGTATTCGCGGGGCTTGTCATACTCGCCGTAACTGGTGGCCTGATGAATGCCATCCTCAAACGCGTCGAACGTCACGCTCTTCGTTGGCGCGGCACCAAAGGCTGATGTCGTCAGCCCCGCCCGGGCCAAACAGAAACCCTCAGGCACAGCATCGGGCGAACGACCCGGTACGCCACGGATATTACCCATCCAAACCTCCATCGGCGCCAGAGCCGCCTAGACCGAGCCGGTCACCGCCAATCTCGCAGAGGCGTTCCGGGCCATCGCACCCCGAGAACTAGTCCACGGGTACTGACACGTTAAGTCAGCCGGCGCGACGAAGCCCATCCTTTTTCGCTGGCTCAGGCGGCGAGAGTCGCCGCGGCCCACGCTTGGTCAGCTTGCGCGCGCAGGATCCGGAGAGTTGGTCTTGAGATCAGATGGGTCTGGAGATTGAAGGTGTTGTAGACGGCGTCGTGACAGGCAAGGAAGCGTTGGGCTGAGCCCTGCGATTTGAACTTCTGTTGCTTTCGCTCCCGGCGCCGGATCACCAGGTGTGAGTTTTCCGCTCGGTTGTGCTCACGCATGCCCCCGGGCCGGTGGCGGTTCGTCAGCCCCAGATCCCAGGCCGCGGATCCATACGATGCCAGCTTGTCTGTGGTAATCGTCTCGGGGTGAACACCTTGGATCTTCAGAAGTCTACGCAGAAGCTTCAACGCCGCATCCTTATTTCGACGCTTATGGACCAGGACATCGAGCACCTCGCCCTCGTCGTCGACCGCGCGTCAGAGGTACATGCGTCGCCCGGCGATCTTCACCACCATCTCGTCGAGATGCCACCGGCCGGTTGGCGGATTCCTGCGCCGGCGGAGATTGGCCGCGATCAGCGGACCGAACTTGATGATCCAGCAGCGAACGGCCTCGCGGCTGACTGGGATGCCGCGCTGCAACATCAGTTCTTCGACGTCGCGGATGCTCAGAGTGAAGCGGAAATACAACCAGATGGCGTGCCGGATCGCGTCGAGCGGGAACCTGTGTCGCTTGAACGAGATCGGTCGCATCGTTGTCCCCTGGATCGGGCCCATTCCAGGCCCCAAAGCGGAGACATTTTAACGTTAGCCTGCCCGCACCGGTCAGAGATAGTCTCGATACCGCCCGTCGCGGAGAGATCCCATGACGAAGTTCGATTAACGCGGAGCCGGCATCAACCTGCGTCGATCAGGTCGTCCTCGAGCCGGCAGGCTTCGTCGATGATGAGTCCGTAGAGCCGCCGTGCAAATGAAGGATCGAGGCCGCGCGCCGCTGCATTTCGCGCGGCGCGCGCCTTCACTGCCTCGATCCGATCTGGAAGTACAGATGGGATGCATTCGGATCGCTTCACATCGGCAACCTGTCGAACCACCGCGAAGCGTTCGGCCAGAAGCCGCACGATTTCATCATCCAACTCGTCGATGCGCCGACGGAAAGGCGCGAGCACTTCCATCATCCAACCTCCTCAGCCGAAAGCCTTGCCGAGCGTCGCCTCTGTGCAACGCTGCCTCACCGCGATCCTATAGACGCGGTGAAGCACATCAATACCCATGACCAAGCCCCGGCAGTCCTCGCCGCTCCCGGCGCCCACCATGTCGGCCGGTGCGCCCGGCACCGAAGTGGATCGTCCCTACTCGCCCGCGACGTCCAGTGCGCTAATCTCTCCCCCTAGTGCCGCATCGACGGAACGTGATCCGGATCTAGTTCAACGTTACCCACCAGCCCGCTGACCTCTATCGGTTCCGGACGCCGCCGCTACTCAATGTCAGCCGCACCGCACCATTTGGACATGCGGGGTCGATCGGAGGTCTCAAGAGTGCCATTCGCGTTCATTTTGACCCGTTGGCAGGGGTCGACCCAGCCGCCATGAGCCCCTTTGCTCGCCACGAGTTCTTCAAAAGGATGGCAGCAACCGGCAACACATCGTTGTATCTGGGTTTCTTGGAAGAGAAAGAGCTGGGACAACTAGAGGCGTTTCTCGGGATTCTCAGCTACTAGACCTATCAGCTACTAGACCTATATGGCTCACTGTTGTTGAGTGGTTTTGTCGGGCTGCCATGAAACGAAATCATTTCTTGTCGGCCTCGGATTAGCGTCCTCTTCTTTGTGGAAGATGATGCAGCGGTCGGCTAGACCCACCGAGGGCTCCTCTTCCTGCATTTCCTTGTTGTGCGTCATGTCGATGAGACGTGCGGGTCAGATTAAACCGGTCTTTCTCAATCGTCCTGGACCAGTTTTCGGGTTGCAGGTCATATTCTAAAATCATCATCTGGAGAATACGGCTCACCTGGGCCGTATCTTTAACTTCGACGGTGCGAGAAAAGTGTTCGAGCCGACGTTTGCCGCTCGCCGAATGAACCTTTGTTTTCGTGGGAATGGCGTTACCAGGGTACTGACACGTTAAGTGTCACCCGGCGACGAATCCCGCCTTAATCTCTCTGGCCCCGGCGAATGGAACGCAGAAAACGGCGATGGTTTCTGGGCAAATCCATGAAACAGCAGGGCTTCGTCCAGCCAACCAACTTAACGTGTCAGTACCATTCAGGTACTTCATGGGGCCCGCGGGCCCCGCTTAACCAAGAAGCGCAGGTAGGTGTGACATGAGTGGACCGCAGTCGATCATTACCGCTCGTTACCGAGCCGGTTGGGACAAGGTCTTCAAGGCCGGCGAGAAGCCAGCGGCAAAGAAGGCGACCAAACCAGCGACCAGGAAGGCAACCAAGAAGGCGACCAAGAAGAGAGGTAAGCGGCGGTCGGCTTAGCCTGATTTTGTGAGGCGAATCTCATCGCCCGCTCCAGTTTCAAGATGCAGAAGGCCCGCGGGAGACCGCG
>JAQBUJ010000328.1 GCA_027623845.1 Pseudomonadota bacterium | reverse complement strand
TTCCTGTCCAGCGCATCGAAGCACCTCGCGCCGGGACTGCGGATCGGCGGGCTGATCGCGCCCCAGCGAATGATGGGACGGATCGAAAACGCCATCCGCACCAGCACCTGGATGGCGGCGCCGCCGATGGCCGAGGTCTTGACCCGATGGATCGAGGATGGAACGGCGGCGCGACTGGAAGAGACCAAGCGCCAGGTTCTGCGACAACGCCAGACGATCCTGCGCCGGGAACTGAACGGCCACGAGGTCGCCACCCATCCGGCCAGCATGCACGCCTGGCTGCAACTTCCGGAACGCCGTGAAGCGCGCGAGTTCGCCCTGCAAGCGGCAAGCCGGGGCGTATCGGTTTCACCCGGCGATGTGTTCACAACCGGAAACGGCGCCGGACGCGGCCATATCCGGATCTGTGTCGGCAACCCGCCATCCAACGATGCCGTGTCCCGGGGTCTTAGAATCCTTACCGAGCTGTTGGCTCCGGACGTCCAAGAGTCGCATTCTTCGGTGCTTTGAGAGCGAGGCCACAATGCAAATCCAACCAGTCACACTCGACGGCGTTCATAGCCGCCTGGAGCCGATGAACCGAGATCATCTCTCCGGGTTGCAGACGGCGGCGGCGCATCCCCAGATCTGGGAGTGGACCTGGCCCGGAGCCGATCCAGATCAGATCGCCGCCTGGCTGGAAAAATCGCTGGAGGCGGCGGCGCGGGGCGTCGACCTGCCATTCACCACCATCGACAAACTGACCGGAGAGATCATCGGCAGCACCCGCTATCTCGGCATCGACCTGCCCAATCGCATGGTTGAGATCGGCAATACCTGGTTGACGCCGCGCTATCAACGCACACCGCTCAACACCGATACCAAGCTCCTGCTTCTGCGCCACGCCTTCGAAAATTTGAACTGCAATCGGGTCGAGTTCAAAACCGACGCCAACAACGCCAAAAGTCGGGCGGCGATAGCCAATATCGGCGCCAAGGAGGAAGGCATCCGACGCCAGCACATGATTGTCCCCGGCGGACGGGTTCGTGATTCGGCGGTCTACAGCATCATTCGGGATGAGTGGCCGACGGTAAAGGCGGGGCTGGAGAACAAATTAGCGCGGAAGTGGCAAAGGCCGTAATCACCGACGCGGTATTCATGAAATCGCCGGTCCTCGGATCTCACGGAGCAGTTTGCGAAGGAAAGCCTCGGCGAAATCCGCAAACCCACGCGCCGAAACCACGAAGGCGCCGACCCCACCGACGACCTGTTCTCGGTAAAATCGGTTCGCCACCAAATTGCCCTCAACGATGACCAAACCATTGATGGTAATCCCGCGGGCGAGCGCCCGATCACGTGCCGGGGCGATATCCGGGCCATCATTCGAAATCCCGTCGCCGGACACGTCAATGACCCGGCGGCTTCCGTCAAACCCATTGCCCTGGAAAAGCCCGGTTGCATGGCTGATCGCCGAGCCGATGGCGGTGTTGCCGCTGGAGCTTCGCCGCGCGCCATCCACCGCCGCGGCGAAATCGGCGGCTTGGTCTGGGTTGGCGACCCGCCGCCACCCCACCACGGCGTTTTGCTCGTCCGAACTGGACCAGAGCACCACGGTGACGGCAATGCCGTTCGGGGTCGACGCCCTGATTGCGTCGAACATCTGTGGCTCACGGAACGCCGCGGCAATGCCGCCCATCTGCAGGGTGTATTCCTCGGAATCGACACTGCCGGACACGTCGACGGCGATCACCAGCTCAAGGTCGACCTTTTCCTGGCTCTGCGCCTGATCCGAGAACACCAGCAGAGCCCACGCCAGCAGGCCGGCGCTACGGCCAGCCCACCGACGCGCGGCCGGTTTCATGCGCCGGCCCGCACCGTATGGGCGTGGTTGAGCGGCCCATGGCCCTTGCCAAAGCCGGGCGCGGTGAGAATGGCCGTGTAGACATAATCCCGAGCCCTGGCCACCGCCGCCGACAATGCCAATCCCTGGGCGATCCCGGCGGCAATCGCCGAGGCCATAGTGCAACCGGTCCCATGAGTGTGACGGGTCGCCAGCCGCCGGCTGGTGAAAACTTCGGCGCCGTCTGACGTGACCAAAAGATCGGTCAGCGCATCTCCCTGCAGGTGCCCGCCCTTCAGCAGCACCGCGTCCGGGCCAAGCCTCAGCAACAGGTCAGCCGCCCGGCGCATGTCATCGACGCCGTGGATCTCCAGACCGGTCAGCAACGCTGCTTCCGGGATGTTCGGGGTGACCAGACTGGCCCGGGGCAACATCTCCGCCTTGAGCGCCCCCAGCGCCGCCGGATCAAGCAGCTTGTGCCCGCCCTTGGCCACCATCACCGGGTCGACGATCAAGGGTATCCCCGGCGCCGCAGCATCCAGGGCCTGCACCACGGTGCGGATCACGCCTTCACTGTGCAGCATGCCGGTCTTCACGCAATCGGCGCCAATATCCGCCAGCACCACCTGAATTTGCTGGGCGACGAACGCCAACGGCACCTCGTGGATGCCGTGGACACCCTCGGTATTTTGCGCCGTCAACGCCGTCAGCGCCGTCGAGGCAAACCCACATAAGGCGGTCACGGCTTTGATATCAGCCTGAATTCCAGCGCCGCCGCCGGAATCCGAACCAGCGCAAATCAGCACCCGGCCCTGCATCCGGGTGGGCGCACCCGTATCCCCGTTCACGATCCCGCCCCCCTTTCGATCTCGCCGACGATGTCATTCACCACCTCGGCGACCAGGGCCTCGTTCTCGCCCTCGGCCATCACCCGGATCAGCGGCTCGGTCCCGGATTTGCGGATCAGCACCCGGCCACTATCGGCAAGCCGGGTCTCACCGGCCTGGATCGCCTGCTGCACCGAGGCCACTTCCAACGGCCGCGTGCCGGTAAACCGGACATTGCGGAGCAATTGCGGCAACGGCTCGAAGATCCGCGAGACTTCGCTGAGCGGCTTGCCGGCGCGCAGCAAGAGCGCCAAAACCTGCAACGCCGCGATGATCCCATCGCCGGTGGTGGCGTGGTCGCTCATGATGATGTGGCCGGATTGCTCGCCGCCAAGGTTATAGCCGTCAGCCCGCATCCGCTCGACGACGTAACGGTCGCCGACGGCGGTCCGGATCAACCCGAGGCCGAGCCCCTCGATATAGCGCTGCAGCCCAAGATTGGACATCACGGTACTGACGATACCGCCGCCCTTGAGCCGACCATCGCCGTGCCATGATGTGGCGATCAACCCCATGGTCTGATCACCATCGACCACGGCGCCGGTTTCATCGACCAGGATCAACCGGTCGGCGTCGCCGTCAAGCGCAATGCCGGCATCGGCGCCATGCACGACGACGGCCTGTTGCATCGCCTGGGGCGCGGTGGCGCCGCACTCTTTGTTTATGTTGAAACCGTCCGGACTGACCCCCATCGGGATCACCTCGGCGCCAAGCTCATAAAGCACCTTGGGCGCCAGATTATAGGCAGCGCCATTGGCGCAATCGACCACCAGCTTCAATCCGTCCAAGCGCAATCCCTTGGGGAAAGTGCTTTTGGCCATTTCGATATAGCGACCGCGCGCGTCATCCAATCGTCTGGCCCGGCCCAATCGGTCGGCGGGCGCCCGGTCCACCGCCCCTTCCTTGGCCACTTCCCGGGCCACCAGCCCTTCGATCTCCGCTTCGATCTCATCGGAAAGCTTGTAGCCGTCGGGGCCGAACAGTTTGATGCCGTTGTCATGATAGGGATTGTGCGACGCCGACAGCATGACGCCGAGATCGGCTCTCAACGAGCGGGTCAACATCGCCACCGCCGGGGTCGGCATCGGGCCGACCTGCACCACATCCATGCCGATCGAGGTGAAGCCGGCGACCATCGCCGGTTCCAGCATATAGCCCGATAGCCGGGTGTCCTTGCCAATCACCGCCAGGGCCCGATGCTTACGAGATGCCGGCGAGAAGTGATGGCCGGCGGCCATGGCGATCCTGAGCACCGTTTCCACCGTCATCGGCTCGGCATTCGCGGTGCCTCGCACGCCATCGGTTCCGAAGAGCTTTCGTGTCATCATCGTTCTGCAACAGTTCCGGTCAACGCAGCTATACCTGATTCGTATGTCCGGCGTCCCATTCGCGAACACCGGCTTGACGGTTTCCGAAAGACTTTAGCGCGCGTCCAACACCGCCTGGCGCAGCGTCAAGGCCTGGCGGGTTTCCGCGACGTCATGAACCCGCACTATTTGGACCCCCTGCTCGACCGCACCAAGGGCCAGCGCCAGCGACCCTCCAAGCCGGTCGCTGGGCGCCTCATCGAGGCTCAATCGGGCAATAAGCGACTTGCGGGACACCCCCAACATAACCGGCACGCCAAGCCCATGCAGGAGACCGACCCTGGCCAGGATCGACGCGTTGTGCAGGTCGTTTTTCCCGAACCCAATGCCGGGGTCGACGATCAAGCTGCCGGGGGCGATGCCGACCCGCTCGCACGCGGCGATCCGCCCGGCCAAATAATCGAACACGTCAAGCGGTGCGCAATCGTATTGCGGATCGTCCTGCATCGTCCGCGGCCCCTCGCGCATATGCATCAGCATCACCGGCACTTTGGCCCGCGCCGCCGCTCCCAGGCTCTCGGGATCACCGGTCAAAGCAGTGACGTCGTTGATGATCGAGGCGCCGGCGGACAGCGCCGCCTCCATGACGGCGGCCTTGCTGGTATCAATACTGATCGGCACGCCAAAGCCGACGGATTGCTCGATCACCGGGACCACGCGCGCAATCTCTTCGGCCCGGCTGATCCCCGCC
>JAQBUJ010000327.1 GCA_027623845.1 Pseudomonadota bacterium | reverse complement strand
TAGACAACCGGCCACGCAGCCGACAGGATGTCGCGCTGAATAAAACTGTGAGCCAATCCGATGACCCTCGCCACGCCGCCGGAAACTGCGTCTGAAACTGCCCGAACCGAGGCCCTGCCGTTTGACTGGCCCGAAGAGGGCGTGACCCGCATTCCCTTTCAGATTTTCTCCGACCCGGCGGTCTATAAGCTGGAGCAGGAGCGGATCTTTCGCGGGCCGGTCTGGCATTTTTTATGTCTTGAGCTGGACCTGAAGGAGCCCGGTGACTATCGCACCAGCTTCATCGGCGACACACCGATCATCGCGGTGAAGAATCGCGACGGCGAGATCAATGCGATGGTCAACCGCTGTGCCCATAAGGGCGCGCTGGTTTGCCATAAGCAGCGCGGCAACGCCAAGGCGCTATCCTGTGTCTATCATTCCTGGACCTATGATCTGAGCGGCCAGTTGATGGGGTTGGCGTTCCGTGACGGGTTGCGCGGCAAGGGCGGCATGCCCGATGACTTCAACGTCAAGGACCACCGGCTGCAACCGGTGCGCAGTGCGGTTTTCGCCGGCATGGTGTTCGGCACCTTCTCGGACGAAACCCCGGATGTGGAAAGTTTTTTCGGCGCCGAGATGTGCAAGATCCTGCGCCGCAACTTCTCCCGCCCGCTAAAGTTGCTCGGCTATCACAGCCAGATCATCCACAACAATTGGAAGCTCTACGCCGAGAATGTACGGGACAGCTATCACGCGACCCTGCTGCACACCTTCTACACGACCTTCAAGATCAATCGGCTCGACATGGATGGCGGCATCCGGATCACCAACGCCGCGCAGCCCTGGCACCATCTCTCCTTCGCCAAGCGCGCCACGCTGGACGCGGCCGAGGAGTACAAGGCGGCCGAGGTCCATTCGGCGAGCTACGAAACCCGTCTGGAAGGCCCGGAACTGCTGGAGGCCTGGAACGAGTTCGACGATGGCATCACCCATTCGATCCAGGCGTTGTTTCCGACCCTGGCGATCCAGTTCACCTTGAACTCTCTGGCGGTACGCTGGTTCACCCCGCGCGGCGTCGATAAGACCGAGCTGTTCTGGATGTATATCGGCTACGAGGATGACGACGAAGCCGAGGAGCGGATGCGGATCATGCAGTCCAATCTCACCGGCGCCGCTGGTCTGGTCAGTCTGGAAGATGGCTGCATCAACGCGTTCGTCCAACGTGGCACCCAGGGTAGCGGGCAAAGCGCCAGCGCCTTCATGGAAATGGGCGGCAAGACCGTCGAGTCCAGCGAAGCCTCGCGCGCCACCGAAGTCGCGATCCGCGGTTTTTGGAAAGGCTATCGGGAGATCATGGGCTTTGCCTGAGGACCAGACGATGACGACCAAAACGGCGACGACCAAAACGGCGACGACCAAGACGGCGACGACCAAGACGGCGACCACCAACACCGCAGCGACAAAGACGGCGGCGCAGCGCGACGTCCCGGTGCTAGACCCGGGTCTGCGGGCCAGGGTGGCGGACTTTTTGGCGGATTACGCCCATACCATCGACGATGACCGGCTGGAGGAGTGGCCCGGCTATTTCACCGCCGATGCGCTCTATCACATTACCACGCGGGAGAGCGATGCGGCGGGGCTGCCGATCGGCATCATGCACTGCCGAGGACGCGGTATGCTGGAGGATCGGATCAAGGCGCTTCGCACCGCCAATATCTTCGAGCCGCACACCTATTGCCACATCCTGGGGGCGACCCGGCTTGTCGAGCGCGGCGCCGGCGTGCTCTCGGCCCGGACCAATTTCACCGTCACCCGGACCATGCAGGACGGCGGAACCGACCTCTTCGCCGTCGGGAAATTTCTCGACGAGATCGTCGTCGACGGTGAGGCTCTGGCGATCCGGTCGCGGCGGGTGGTGCTGGAGTCCCGGCGGATTGACGTGTTGTTGGTAATTCCTCTTTGAAAGGCCACATACTGGACACCCGCGCGCTCCGGCGCTGGAAAACCCGCCCATTGTCTTGTGGAGCCCCACCATGACCATCGATCCACTTCCCGTCTCGGCGCTGTATCGTCCGACGGACCTGAAGGCGCTGAAGTTCAAGACCACGCGCGAATTGGACGATGTCGACACCCTGATCGGCCAGGACCGGGCGTTGGAAGCGGTGCGCTTCGGCGCTCGGATGCGGGCGCGTGGTTACAACATCTTCGTGATCGGCCCGAAAGGGTCGGGCAAACACATGGCCGTGCGCACCTATCTGACGCAGCGGGCGAGCAATTTGCCGCAACCGGATGACTGGGTCTATGTCACCAATTTCGCCGATGTGAACCAGCCAAAAGCGCTGCGACTGCGAACCGGCGGGGCCCGAGAACTGCACCAGAGAATGGCGCGGCTTGTCGGCAATGTGAAGGATAGCGCCCGGACGGTTTTCGAGGGTGATGAGTACCGCCAGGCGCGGGAAGGTTTGGAGAAAAGTTTCGCCGAGCGCGGCGAACGGGTGATGATGGAAGTGGCGGAAGAGGCCGATAAACGCGACCTCGTGCTGATCCGCTCGCCGCAGGGGATGGCGATCGCGCCACGGCTTGATGGCAAGCCGATGCCGCAGGAACATTTCGAGACCTTGACCGAGGCGGTGCGTGAAAAGACCGTTGAGATGATCAAGGAGGTTCAAGAACTGCTGAGCGCGGCCTTGCACTCGGTTCCCGCCCTGGAGCGGGAGCGTCAAAGAGCGCTGCGGAAATTGAACCGTCGTTTCGCCCAAGTGCTGATCGAGTCGGAAATCGCCGAGTTGCGCGCGGGGTGGACGATCGACCCGATGGTTGATGCCTGGTTGCTCACCGCCCATGACGATCTGGTCGAAAACATCCGTCTGTTTGTCGAGGAGGAGGCTCCCTCGCCCGGCATGACCTCCCAGGAAAGCGCCAACCCGATTGATCCGCTGAAGAGATATGCGATCAACCTGATGGTCGGCGAGGCGCGTGACGGCAGCGCTCCGGTGATCATCGAGGATCATCCGACCCTCGGACGTCTGGTCGGTCGGATCGGGCACCGGGCGCATATGGGCGCGATGCTGACCGATTTCACGATGATCCAGCCGGGGGCGTTGCACCGGGCCAATGGCGGCTATCTGTTGATCGACGCCCAAAAGCTGCTGACCCAGCCGCATTCCTGGGAAGAACTGAAGCGGGCCCTCTACGCCGACCAGATCGCCATCGAGGGACCTTGGGAGACGGTGGGCACCGCTTTTGCGGTCTCGATGCAGCCACAGCCGATACCGCTGTCGGTCAAGGTCGTGCTGTTCGGAGATCTCCGTCTTTTTATGATGCTTTCGGCGATGGATCCGGATTTCGGGGACTTGTTCAAGGTGGCGGCGGATTTCGACGAGCTGATGGACCGCGACGAAGAGCATGATGCGCTCTATGCCAAGATGATCGCCACCGTACAGCGACGCGGCAAACTGCGGCCTTTCGACCGGGCGGCGGTGGAGCGGGTGATCGAGCATTGCTCGCGCGTGGTCGCCGACGCCGAACGGTTGACGGCCCGGGTTGGGATCATCGCCGATGTGTTGCGCGAGGCCGACTACATGGGCCGCGACAAGAACCATAAGGTCATCAGAGCCCAAGATGTCGAGGACGCGTTGAGCGCTCAGCGCCATCGTTTCGACCGGATCGAGCAACGATCGCGCGAGCAAATCCTGCGCGAGACCATGCTGATCGATACCGAGGGCAGCGTGGTCGGTCAGGTCAATGGCTTGAGCGTGATGCAGATCGGCTCGACCTCGTTCGGCAAACCGACGCGGATCACCGCGCGCGTGCGCATGGGCAGCGGCAAGTTCGTCGATATCGAACGCGAGGTCGAACTGGCCGGGCCGCTGCACTCCAAGGGCATGCTGATCCTGCAGGGCTATCTCGCCGCCCACTACGCCAAGGATGTGCCGGTCTCACTGCAGGCCAGCATTGTCTTCGAGCAATCCTATGGCGGTGTCGACGGCGACAGCGCCTCGTCAACCGAGCTTTACGCCCTGCTCTCGGCGCTGTCGGAACTGCCGATCGATCAGGGGATCGCCGTCACCGGGTCGGTGAACCAGATGGGTCAGGTGCAGGCGATCGGCGGCGTCAACGAAAAGATCGAGGGGTTTTTCGATATCTGCAAGGCGCGCGGGCTGACCGGCTCGCAAGGCGTAATGGTGCCCGCCGCCAATGCCAGCAATCTGATGCTGAAGTCAGAGGTGCGGGCCGCGGTGAAGGCTAAAAAATTCCGGATCTGGACCGTCTCGACGATTGCCGAGGGTATCGAAGTCCTGATCGGCGTGCCGGCCGGCGAACGCGGCGGCGATGGCGCCTTTCCCGAGGGAACGGTCAACCGCCTCGCCGAGGACCGGCTGATCGCCTTCGCCGAGGCCCGGCGACGGTTCGGGCGCCCCGGTGAGGCTCCTTGATCGCCAATGGCGCCGCTTACCCCCGACCGATAAACGGCATGTTGGTCGCCATCACGGTAACGAACTGGGCGTTCGCCTCGGGCGGCAGGCCGGCCATATAGGCGACGGTCTTGCCGACATTGGAAACGTCCATCACCGGTTCGATCTGGGTTGAGCCATCGGCTTGAGGCACGCCCTTGGTCATCCGGGCGGCCATTTCCGTCAACGCGTTGCCGATATCAATCTGACCACAGGCGATGGCGTATTTACGCCCGTCCAGCGAGGTGGAGCGGGTGAGGCCGGTGACCGCGTGTTTGGTGGCGGTGTAGGGCGCCGAGTTTGGTCGCGGTACATGCGCCGAGATCGAACCGTTA
>JAQBUJ010000326.1 GCA_027623845.1 Pseudomonadota bacterium | reverse complement strand
CCCGGCCAGGGTCCGCAGCACCACATCGGCTTCACGCTCAATGGTGCTTTCAGGGACGTTGACCAGACCGATGATGTGCTGGCCCTGCTCGCGCGCATGGTGCAGCGCCATCAAGGTGTCCAGGCTCTCACCGGATTGCGAAATCATCAAGGCCGCCCCCCCCTTGGGCAGCACGGTGTTGCGGTAGCGAAACTCCGAGGCGATATCGACCTCGACCGATAAACGCGCCAGGCTCTCGAACCAGTATTTCGCTACCATGCCGGCGTAATAGCTGGTGCCGGCCGCCACGATGGTCAGCTTCGGCAGGGTCGCCGGATCAAACGGGAAGTCGGGCAGCGCCATGGTGCCACTGGTCGGGTCGTAATAACGAAACAGAGTGTAGCCAACGACCTCCGGCTGCTCGAAGATCTCCTTTTCCATGAAGTGACGCCGGTTGCCCTTGCCGATCAGCGCGCCGGACACCTCGGTCAACGAAACCCGGCGCTCCACCGGCTGGCCCGAGGCGTCAAAGATCTCGACCCCATCGCGGCGCAAAACCGCCCAATCCCCATCTTCCAGATAAGCGATGCGGCGGGTCAGCGGCGCCAGCGCCAGCGCGTCGGAGCCGACAAACATCTCGCCCTCGCCATAGCCGATCGCCAGCGGCGACGACCGCCGCGCCGCCAGCAACATGTCCGGATAGCCGGCGACCATGACCACGAAGGCGTAGGCGCCGGTGACCCGCTCGACGACCGCCCGCATCGCCGCTTCTGGGCCGAGCCCGTCCTGGAGATGCCGCTCCAGCAGATGAGCGACCACTTCGGTGTCGGTGTCGCTTTCAATCACCGCGCCCAGAGCCAGCAACTCGTCGCGGATCTCCTGATGGTTCTCAATGATGCCGTTATGCACCACAGCGACCCGACCGGCGGTATGCGGGTGCGCGTTGTTCAGCGTCGGCGGCCCATGCGTCGCCCAGCGGGTATGGCCAATGCCGATCTCTCCGGCCAGCGGGTCGTCATCGAGATCCTTTTCCAGATTGAACAGCTTGCCCTCGGCCCGGCGTCGGATCAGGACGCCGTCATCGATCGTCGCCACCCCGGCGGAATCATAGCCGCGATACTCCAGACGCTTCAGCGCGTCGACCATCGAGCGCGCCACCTGGGTCTTGCCGAGTATTCCGACGATGCCGCACATGGCTTAGCCTTTTTTGTTGTCGCGTTGACGCTTCGAGCGGAATCGGGCCGCGCCGCCGGGCATCAGCTTGACGACGCCGCGCACCACAACCAGCGCGTCGACCCCGACCGATTGAGTGACCGTGCTGCCAGCGCCGACGATAGCGCCATCGCCGATGCTGACCGGGGCGACCAGCGCCGTGTTGGAGCCGATAAATGCGCCGGCGCCGATCTCGGTCCGGTGCTTGGAAAAGCCGTCATAGTTGCAAGTGATGGTTCCGGCGCCGATATTCGCCCCGGGACCGACACTGGCATCGCCGATATAAGCGAGGTGATTGGCCTTGGCGCCGGCGCCGATGCTCGCCGCTTTGATCTCGACGAAATTGCCGACATGGGCGCCCTCGCCGATCTCGGCGCCGGGCCTGAGACGCGCATAGGGTCCGATAATCGCGCCATCGGCGACCGTGGCGTCCTCAAGGTGGCAGAAACTCTTGATCACCACCCGCTCGCCAATGGTGACCTTCGGGCCGATGGTGATGTTCGGGTGCAGAATTGAATCACGCCCGATCACCGTATCATACGACAGGAATACCGTCTCCGGCGCGACCATGGTCACGCCGGATTCCATGGCCGCAGTCCGCAAACGCTGTTGCATCAGCGCTTCGCCGCGCGCCAAGTCGCTTCGCGAATCAACGCCCAGGGTCTCGATCTGCGGCGCCTCGACGACGGCCACGTGGCCGCCCTGCGCCCGTGCGATTGCAACGATGTCGGTGAGATAGTATTCGCCCTTGGCGTTACCGGCATCCAGTCCGCCCAATAGCCCCGCCAGCTTAGCCCCATCGATCGCCATGACGCCGGCATTGTAAAGCCGGACCGGCCGGTCGATCGTGTGCGCCTCGGAAACCTCGACGATACGCTCCAGTCGCCCCTCGGCGTCCTGCACCAGGCGACCGTATCGATCCGCATCGTCGGTCTGAAACCCCAGCACCACCACATCCGGCGGATCAACCCGGTCACGCGCCTCGGCCATACGCAGAAGCGTCCCCGTGGTGATCATCGGATCAGCGCCGAAGGCCACCAACACAGTGCCGTCGAACCCCGCAAGGGCTTCCAACGCCGCGCTGACCGCGTCACCGGTACCGCGGGCTTCATGCTGAACGGCGATGGTCGCGGGCGCCACTGCCGCCGCGACGGCGTCCTGGTCTGGCGAGATAACCACCACGCTCCGCTCCGGGCGCAACGGTTCCAGCGCCGCCAGAACATGGCCGATCATCGGCTTGCCGGCGATCAAATGCAGCACCTTCGGCAGATCTGATTTCATGCGAGTGCCCTTGCCGGCGGCAAGGATTATCGCGGCGATAGGATGAGGCATCGGCTGGGTCGTCGATCCATGGAGACAGAAAAATAGAGCCACGCAGACCATGCCACAGCCACGCACCACGCTGAAATAAACATTTGCTACCAAAGGTGACAGGCCTATTGCCTCAGGCTAGTTTCCGGCGAAGCTGAACCGGGAACCACTCTATGATCCTCGATAAAGTTACCGTATCCGAGCCCACAATTTGGCGTGCCAAGGTGGTCGTCGGTCGATGACAACGCCCACCTCGGATAGCGCCGCCCCGGATACCGCCACCTTGGACACCGTTATCTTCGATCTCGACGGCACCCTGGTCGACAGCGCCCCCGACATGCATGCCGCCGCCAACCGCGCCCTGGCCAGAGACGGTCGAGCGCCGATCAGCCTCGCCCAGACCCGCCAGTTCATCGGCGACGGGGTACCCCGCTTCGTTGAGCGGACCTTCGAAGCGAGCGGTCCGGCGTTGAGCGGCGGTTCGCTTGCCGCCGTGGTCACCGATTTTCTTGGCGATTATGAGAAGAACGCCACGGTTCTGACCCGCCCCTATCCAGGCGTCGTCGAGACTTTAAAAACCCTCAAGGCCCGCGGCCATCGGCTCGGCCTGTGCACAAACAAGCCTCAAACCGCCAGCCAGAACCTGCTGCATGACCTCGACCTCGCCGGGTTCTTCGAGTGCGTCGGCGGCGGCGATCGATACCCCGTGCGCAAACCCAACCCTGGCCACCTGCTCGGCGTTTTGGCGGAACTCGGCGTCGCACCGGATACCGCGATCATGGTCGGCGACAACGAACACGACGCCGAAACCGCGCGCGCGGCAAAGGTGCGGTTCGTCCTCGTGCCTTATGGTTATGCCCGTATGTCCTTGGCGGAAATTCCCGCCGATTTTCGGATCGATCGTTTCGACGATATCCTTAATATCGCGGGGTAGGCTTGGTCGCCCCGCTTCATCCACTGGCAATGAACAGGAGACATCGACCATGAGCGCCGAACAAAGACTGACGGATCTGGGAATTGTTTTGCCGGCCTCCTCGGCGCCGGTCGGGTCCTATGCCAAGGTCGTGGTCCTCAACGGCATCGCCTATCTCTCGGGCCAAGGTCCGCGCAATCCAGACGGTACGCCACTGTCCGGGCAGGTTCCCGGGGACCGCTCAGTCGAAGAAGCGGTGACGGCGGCGCGCAATGTCGGCCTTTACGCGCTTGCAGCCCTGCGCGATGCAATCGGCTCGCTTGACCGGGTCGAACAAGTCGTGCGGACCTTCGGCATGGTCAACTCAGCGCCGGGCTTTACCCAGCACCCCAAGGTCATCGACGGCTTTTCCGACCTGATGATCGAGGTTTTCGGCGAAGCCGGTCGAGGCGCGCGATCAGCGGTGGGCATGAGTTCACTACCCTCCAACATCTCGGTCGAGGTAGAGATGACGGTAAAGCTTAGGGACCGGTGACGCGGCGCGTCTTACACCAGCATGCAATGAGCGGAATTCACGGCAGATTTAGGTGCGTTCAAGCGCCACGCGGGCTTTTCCTCGCATAAGCTCGGGCGCGCCGTCGCGCTTGCCAGGCCGCGATGAGGCAACCTCATCGCGGCCTGGTATTAACGGTTCCTCGGCATCGGCCTTTCCGCCACCAACGGACGGCCACGGACATTCTCGCGATATAGGATATAGAGCCCCGATCCAAGGATCAGCGCCATCCCGGCAAAAGCCGTGCGATCCGGTAAATCTCCCCAAACCAAATAGCCCCAGGCGACGGCCAATGGCAGGGCGATATATTCGAACGGCGCGACGATCGCCGCCTCGCCGAGCCGATAGGCCTGCCCCAGCAAATAGCCGCCAATGCCGCTGGAAACGCCGCACCAGACAAACAGCCAAATGTCCTTGGTTTCAGGCACCCGCCAGGCCCGGAGGAGAAAATCCAGGCTGGTATTATCGGTGCCGGCAAACCGGCCGTCGCCAATCCCCAACCCGATCGCCAGACTGACCGTGATGAAGGTGACTTGAATATAGAACGCCATGGTCGAGGCTCGGTCCGTGGCCCCAAGCTTGCGGGTCAGCATCTGCATCGAGGCATAGCTGAGCGCGGCCACTACGGGCAGTAACGCCACCCATTGGAAAATCCCCTGACCCGGCCGCATCACCACGATGACGCCGACGAGACCGACCAGCACCGCCGCCAAACGCCGTGGCCCGACTTTTTCTCCCAGGATGGGTATCGACATCACGGTGATGAACAGCGGCGCGACGAAAAAGATCGCGACCGCCTCGGCTAAAGGCATGGAGGCCACGGCGAGGAAAAAA
>JAQBUJ010000325.1 GCA_027623845.1 Pseudomonadota bacterium | reverse complement strand
CCCGGACATAGACCGTGATGTCGTTCCCGATGGTGTTGAATACCCCTTCACGAAGCAGAACATCGGTGTAGTTATGGCGGATCTGGAATTGTAGTTCCTTGAACGCCCGATACGAGAGGGGGATCAGATAAAGCGTCATCACATAGCAGATGAGGGTGATGCCGACCGACACGAAAATAGCCGGGCGGGCCAGCCGTAACGGGCTCAAACCCGAGGCTTCCAGGACGACGATCTCGCGGTCCCCGGTCATCCGGTTATAGATGAAGATCACGCCGGCAAAACCGGCGATCGGCAGCACAATCGAGAGCCAGGTCGGCAACAGCAACATCGTCAGATAGATGAAGGTCGCCAGCGGTAGCCCGCGATTGACGATCATGTCGACAAAGCGCAGCGACTGGCTGAGCCAAATGACGCATGTCAGCGACACCACGACGATCAAGATCGCGATGAGAAGTTGCTTGGCAATATAGCTGTTGATGCTCACGTTTGCGTGTCTTGTCGTTGCGGCTCAAGTGGCGTTGGCTGCGCAGTCTGTCGCGTGCCCGTTCGCTCTGCCGCATCATAGTGTCTTCGCCCGGTCACGCCAGCGGCAACTGAAGCCGGCTTGGTGAAGATTGACAGGACCGCATGCCACAGTTACGGCTCATTAGGGCTAAATTCTAGCGGAGACATCCCATGAAGATCGCGTTCGGCAAACTCGCACTACCAAAAAAGGGGGCGCTGGTCCTGGGAGTGCAGGAGAATCGGTCGATGTTGCCGATGACCATGCTGGCGGATACCGCCACCGGGGGGGTGCTGAAGAACGCGATGGCAAGCAGCCGTTTCACCGGTAAGGCGCATCAAACCCTGACGGTTTTTGGACCGACGGGACGAATTGTACTTTATGGCGTGGGCAAAGGTGATGGCATTGATTCGCTCTGGTCCGAGAAGGCCGGCGGGTCCATCGTGGCGGCCCTCGCCAGCTCCGGTGAGACCGAAGTGTCGATTCTTTTTGAAGATCATGAGGGAGCCGGGGAAGGGATCGAACTACGGGCAGCCCATTTCGGCTACGGCGCGCTTTTGCGGTCCTATCGCTTCGATCTTTACCGTACGACCCTGAAGGATGAAGACAAGCCGACCTTGAGCAAGATCAATATCCTGGTCGATGGCCATCTCAAGGCCCGCAAGCATTTTGCGGAACTGAATGCGGTAGCGGAGGGAATTTTCCTGGCCCGCGACCTGGTTTCCGAACCACCGAACGTGTTGTATCCGGAAAGCTTTGCCAAACGGCTGCAAGGCCTGAAGGCAGATGGGCTCAAGGTCGAGGTCTTGGGCGAGAGGGAAATGAGCAAGCTCGGCATGGGCGCGTTACTTGGCGTCGGCCAGGGCTCGTCCCGCGATAGCAAGATGGTGGTTATGGAATGGAACGGCGGCAAGAAGGGCGACAAACCAATCGCCTTTGTCGGCAAGGGGGTTTGCTTCGATACCGGCGGCATTTCCCTTAAGCAGGCCGCCAGCATGGAAGACATGAAATGGGACATGGGCGGCTCTGCCGTGGTGTCCGGATTGATGAAGGCGCTGGCCGGTCGCAACGCTAAGGTGAATGCGGTTGGTATTGTCGGGTTGGTTGAAAACATGCCGGACGGTAACGCGCAACGACCGGGCGACGTGGTTACCTCAATGAGCGGGCAAACCATCGAAATCATCAATACCGATGCCGAGGGACGGTTGGTGCTGGCCGATGCGCTCTGGTACACGCTGAAGCGCTACAAGCCGAAATTCATGATTGATCTGGCGACCTTGACCGGAGCGATGTTGGTGGCGCTAGGGCAGATCAATTGCGGTTATTTCGCCAATGACGACGAGCTGGCCGGTCGCATGGCCGAGGCAGGCAAGGCGGTGGGCGAGGGGGTTTGGCGGATGCCGCTTGGCGACGACTATAACAAGATGATGGATTCCGATATTGCCGATATGAAGAACGCCGGCCCGCGCTTTGGCGGTAGCATTACCGCCGCCTGCTTCTTGGAGCGTTTTGTCGAAAAATGCCCATGGTCGCATATGGACATCGCCGGTGTGACGTGGTCGTCGAAAGACGCGCCGACGGTACCGAAGGGCGGGACCGGCTGGGGCGTGCGAATGCTTAACCAGATGGTCAAAACCCACTACGAGGGTTAGCCGGAGGACCGATGCCCGGGGCAGGGGACGGCGGTTGCGCCCGAATGCCATTCGGGTAAAGGCCGGTCGGACAAAACCAAGCCTTCGGACAAAGCCAAACCTGATGATCGATCGCACGGTGCATGCATGACCGAGATCAGTTTCTATCATCTGACCGTTCGGCCGCTTGAATGGGCGCTGCCGAAGCTGCTGGAGCGCACGCTCGAGAGCGGCGCGCGGGCGTTGGTCGTGGTCTCAAGCGAGGCGCGGGTCGACGCGTTGAACGCGCATTTGTGGACTTACGACGCCAATGCCTGGCTTCCCCACGGCGCCGAGAAGGATGGCGATGCCGCCGAACAGCCGATTTGGCTGACTACGACCGGCGACAATGCCAATGGCGCCGGCTTCCTGTTCCTTGCCGACGGTGCGGTCAACGATCATGTCGAGGACTTTACCCGGGTTTTCGAGCTGTTTGATGGTCGCGACGACGAGGCCGTGGCGGCGGCGAGAGATCGTTGGAAAGCCTATCGGGACGCTGGCCATGATCTATCCTATTGGCAGCAGGATGATCGCGGCCGGTGGAGCAAGGCGGCCTAGCGTTTTGGATGGGGATATATCTCCAAATAATCATGACCGCCGCTGACAACGACGGCAGAGTCTTCAGCGTTTAGAAGCAGAGTCTTCAACGTTTAGAAATTGTAAATGTGGTCCGACCGAGGAGAGAATCGATGCGCCTATTGTTGCTTCCCGGTGATGGTATCGGTCCCGAGATCTCAGCCGTGGCGCGCAAAGTGGTGGAAGCGATCGACCGCCGCTTCGCGTTGGGGATCGAAATCGAAGAACGGGCGATCGGGTTTGCGGCGCTTGAGGCGCAAGGGACGACCTTGCCTGCCTCGGTCCTGGCGGCCTGCGAGGAAGTCGATGGGGTGATCTTGGGTCCGGTCGATAGCGCCGCCTATCCGCGCCCGGAAGACGGCGGCGTCAATCCTTCGGCGGCGTTCCGAAAAATTTATGACCTCTATGCGAATATCCGTCCGGCAAAGGCTCGGTCCGGCATCGGCGCGCTGGCTCCTGACATGGATTTGATATTGGTTCGGGAGAACACCGAGGGTTTTTACGCTGATCGCACGATGTTCGCAGGAAACGGGGAATTCATGCCGACGCCGGACCTCGCCTTGGCGGTGCGTAAGATCACCCGTGACGGCTCGTACAGGATTGGTCATGTGGCGGCCGAGATCGCCGCTTCGCGGCCGCGGCGAAAGTTGACCATCGTCACCAAGTCAAACGTGCTGACCTTGTCGGACGGCTTGTTCCGTGATTGCTGTATGGAGGCGGCCAGGGAATACCCCGAATTGGTGGTCGAGGAGGTGCATGTCGATGCCATGGCGTCACTGCTGGTGCGCACGCCGGCGGCCTTCGATGTGGTGGTCACCTCGAATATGTTTGGCGACATCTTATCCAATCTGGCGAATGAACTTGCCGGCGGTCTTGGCCTCGGCGCCTCGATCAATGCCGGAGACGGCAGGGCGATTGCCCAGGCGTCGCATGGTTCGGCCCCGGATATCGCCGGCATGGATACAGCCAATCCTGCGGCGCTGGTGGCCTCGAGCGGGATGCTGCTCGATTGGTTGGGCGAGCAGTCCGACAGCAATGTGCTGCGTGAAGCGGCGCGGGTCATCGATGGTGCGTTGGATGCCGCGCTGGCTGATCCGGCCAACCGGACGGTTGATCTGGGCGGCGCACTCGGGACGCAGGCCTTTGGAGAGGTTCTGGTCCGGGCGATCGATGGAGGATGAGGCGTGAAGACAATCACACTGCCAGCGGGTGAGACTGTCCCCGCCATGGGGTTGGGCACTTGGCACATGGGAGAGCGGATTGGCGATCCGGCGACCGAGGCGCGCGCCCTGTCACATGGTCTGGACCTCGGGATATCGGTGATCGATACGGCGGAAATGTATGGTCGCGGCGGCGCCGAGCGAGTCGTGGCGCGGGCGATCGAAGGGCGGCGTGAGGAGGTGTTTATCATCTCCAAGGTGCTGCCGCACAATGCCAGCGCCAAGGGAACGATCGAAGCCTGTGAGAAAAGTCTTCAGCGGATGGAGGTTGAGTGCATTGATCTTTATCTCCTGCATTGGCCGGGCCGCCATCCCCTGGCCGATACGGTCGCCGCCTTCCAGCGCCTGCAGTGTGACGGCAAGATTCGGTATTGGGGCGTCAGTAATTTCGATACTGACGATATGGCGGCGCTTTGGCGCATTCCCGGCGGTGATCAATGTCAGATCAATCAGATACTCTACAATTTGTCGAACCGCGGTGTGGAGTGGGACCTGCTGCCTTGGTGTCGAAACCAAGCCATGCCGATCATGGCGTATTCGCCGCTCGATCAGGGGCGATTGTCCAGCAACGCCAAGCTGGCTGAAATCGCGGCGCGTCATGACGCAACTCCCTCACAAATCGCACTCGCCTGGACAATGCGAGACGAAGGTGTGATGACTATACCCAAGGCTAGCGTCCTGGCGCATGTAGATCAAAACCGCGCGGCTTGGGAATTGGTTCTGGAGCCGGAAGATTTAGCGGATTTGAACATTGCCTTTTCGCCGCCAACCGCGAAACGATCACTCTCTATACTTTAAGGGGCACCTCTAAAAATCCCGACCTTCCGGCGCCGGTTCTG
>JAQBUJ010000324.1 GCA_027623845.1 Pseudomonadota bacterium | reverse complement strand
CCCGATAAGAATCCCTCTTCAGCGAAAATACCAGCCTTTTTCGGGTCCGCGGAGAGTCGGGGTATAGTAACCGAGATAAGAACGACGGACGGTTTCGTCCGCGGCGATTTCTTTCGAGGTTCCGGAAATCACCACTGTTCCGGTCTCCAGAAGATAGGCATGGTCGGCGAGATCAAGCGCCAAGGTCGCGTTCTGCTCAACCAGAAGCATGCTAACTTTTTGCTGCTCATTGATCCGCCGCAGAATGCCGAACAATTCCTCGACGATTAGCGGCGCCAGTCCGAACGACGGCTCATCCAGCAGCATCAGCTTGGGGCGCAGCATCAGCGCCCGGCCGACCGCCAGCATCTGCTGCTCGCCGCCGGAAAGCGTGCCGGCCTGTTGATCGCGTCGTTCCTTGAGGCGCGGGAAATAGGCGTAAACCTGCTCAATATCCTCAGCCACGGCCTTCTTGTCCCGGCGTGTATAGCTTCCGAGCAACAGGTTTTCCTCGGTCGACACCCGGGTGAAGGTACCGCGCCCCTCGGGGACATGCGCCACACCGCTGGCGACGATTTGTTCGGTCGGTTTGCCGGTAATTTCTCTGCCTTCGTAGGTGACGCTACCCTCAGTTTTCACCATGGCGCAAATCGCTCGCAAGGTGGTCGTCTTGCCGGCGCCATTGGCCCCAAGGATCGTGGTGACGCTGCCTTCCTCGAGAGAAAAGTTGACACCTTTCAGCGCTTTGATCGGGCCATAGAAGGCCGAGAGATTGTTGACCGTTAGCAATGCCATCAGTTCGTCGTGCCCAAATATGCCCGAATGACCTCGGGATTCCGTTGCACCTCTTCGGGAGTTCCCTCACCGATCTTGCGACCGAAATCGATCGCCACAACCTGATCCGAAACGCTCATCACCAGGCTCATATGATGTTCGACCAGCAGCACAGTGACGTTCCGGTCGTCGCGGATCTGCTTGATCAGATTGTCCAGGTCCTCAACCTCGTCATGGTTCAGACCGCCGGCAGGCTCGTCCAGCAGCAATATCTTCGGCTTGGCCGCGAGCGCCCGGGCCAACTCGACCCGCTTCTGGGTGCCGAAGGGCAGGCCGCCAACGGGTTGATGAGCAACATCGCCGAGGCCAAGATATTCAATCAATTCCCAGGCCTGATCGCGTAGCGCCGCCTCCTCGCGGCTCACCCAAGGCAGGCGGAACGCGTTGGAGATGAAGTCGCTTCGGCTCTGGTTGTGGGCGCCGACCATGATGTTGTCGACCACCGACATGGTCCGGAACAGCGCCAGGTTCTGAAAAGTTCGGCCAATGCCGATATCGGCGATCTTGTGCGGGGAGGTCCGCATGATCGACTTACCCTCGAATAGGATGTCGCCGGAAGTTGGAATGTAAAGACGGCTCAGGCAATTGAACAAAGTCGTTTTGCCGGCGCCGTTGGGGCCGATCAATCCCTGAATGACGCCGCGCCCCATATTGAAGCTGACCCCATCAAGCGCGATGATCCCGCCAAAATGGACCGCGACATCCCGCACTTCAAGAATTGACCCGCCCGCCGGTGCGCCCGACGAGGCATTCCCCGCTTCACTCATGCCCACCCTTATCCCGTATTTTTTTAATTAGCTTAGCTCGTTGGACGCGGACTGTAAGCGAAACGCCCGACCTCCGCAACAGGGGCAAATTCGGGCCGGGATCGGCTCCTGGATATCACAGAGTCGGACAGCTGCTGGGCTTGGGAAGCGCCTGGCGCAAGCGTATCCTCCCGGCCATGCGAACGCTTCGATTCGCGGGCGCTCAACGGGTTCAGACAGGGGAGAAAATCATGAATCGCTTGGACGGAAAAGTCGCGTTGATTTCAGGAGGGTCGCGCGGCATCGGCGCGGCGACGGCGAAATTGATGGTCGAGGCTGGCGCCAGGGTGGTGATCGGCGACGTGTTGGAGAGCCAGGGTCGCGAGACCGCCAAGGAGATCGGCAGCGAGGCCGCCTTCGTGCGCCTCGACGTGACCGCCGAGCAAGACTGGGATGCCGCCGTTGCGCTGGCCGAGCAGAAGTTCGGCGGCCTGGATATCCTGGTCAACAACGCCGGTCTGTTCCTCGGGCGCGACTTCATGGACGTCACGATCGATGAGTGGAACCGGATGGCCGGCGTCAACATGACCGGGGTCTGGCTGGGCACCAAGCAATCAGTCGCCGCGCTACGCAAAGCCGGTGAGAAAACCCCCTTCGGCAGCGCCATCGTCAACACCGCTTCGATCGCCGGTCTGGTCGGCTCGGAGCTTGATCCGCTTTATTCGATGACCAAGGGCGGTGTCACCCTGTTCACCAAGTCGACCGCATTGAACCTTGCGCGCAAGGGCTATCGTATCCGGGTGAACTCAATCCATCCGGGCGTGATTCAAACCGACATGGGCGCACAAACCTTCGTCGCCCGGGCCGAACAACACGGCAGCAACGATGTCGATAAGGCGCAGGAGGTTGCACTGGCGACGCACCCGATCGGCCGTCTCGGGGTGCCCCAGGACATCGCCAACGGGATCGTGTTCCTGGCGTCCGACGATTCCAGCTTCATGACCGGGTCCGGCATGGTCGTCGATGGTGGGGTGACCGCCCGGTAAGGGTCTCCCCCCTAAAAACGGCGTCGTCCGGACCTCATCACCCCTGCCCCCTCATACCGGGGCTGGGGCGACGCAGTCTGGAGTGGGTTTGCCGGCAGGGTCCGGATCAGCCGGTTTCCATCGGCAGGCTCTCGTCGTTGGACCATTCGGACATTGAATTGTCGTAGAGACCGACATTCTCGTGCCCCAGCATGACCAGCAACAACGCCGTGGCGCTGGCCGCGATGCCGCCGCCGCAATAGGTCAACACCCGCTCCGACTTGTCGGCGCCAACCCCGGCAAAATGTGCGGCGATTTGCGACGCCGGCAGAAACGCGTTGGTCGCGGGGTCAAGCAGTTCAGCGGTCGGCACATTGCTGCTGCCAGCGATCCGGCCAAGCCGGCCATAGGCGCGTCCGCCACCAGCATGCTGCTCGCGTGAAAGCGCGTTAATGGTGCAAACAGCGCCATTATTGATCGCCGCCAACATCTCGTCCTTTTGCACGATCAGACCATCGCGGGGCCGCGCCGTGAAGCTGGCCGGCGGGTAGGTCGCCGCGGCGGTCGAGACGGGCCGGCCTTCTTTGGCCCATTTGACGAAGCCGCCGTCCAGCACTCGGGCATTGTCAAAACCGAAAGCCCGCAGCATCCACCAGACCCGGCTCGCCCATTGCGGCGATGTGGTGCTGTACAGAACCACGGTCGTATCATCGCCGAGACCATGCCCGCCGACCGCCGCAGCGAACAGCGCCGGCGACGGAAAGGTGAAGCGGAACTTGCTGGCCGGGTCCGACAACTCTTCCTGCAAATCCAGGAAATCAGCGCCGGGAATATGCCCCTTGTCATAATCCTCGCGGCCGCTGCCGACCGTATAGGCCTGGGTCGGGTGCGGTAGCAGATGCGTGGTACAGTCGTAGATCCGAATCCCCGGATCATCCAGGTGTTCGGCCAACCAGTCGGTATCGACCAAAAATTTCGGGTGCTTGAAATGCGTTGCCTCGATGGCCATTCCCGTGCTCCTTTCGAGTGGACAAGGCGCTATGTGCCTGCCCTTCATTTTCCACGGCCACTGTAGTCGATGTCGGTCCTCGCCGAAATACGCCGCCGTTTCGCCACTGTTTCCCCGAATGTCCAGGGGATGCTTTGGATGGCCGTCGCTGGATTGATCTTCGCCTCGTTCATGGCCATCGTGCGCCATGTCGGAACCTCGATGAATCCGATCCAGGTCGCCTTCATGCGCTACGGCTTGGGCATGGTCTTTATGCTGCCGTTCTTCCTGCGGGTGAACCTGGCGGATCTGCGCAGCGCCCGGTTCGGCTTGCACGCGGTGCGCGGGGTCTTACACGCCATCGGGGTGATGGCCTGGTTTTACGCGATGAGCCGGATCCCGATCGCCGAGGTGACGGCGCTTGGCTTCAGCGCCCCGGTTTTCGCAACCGTCGGTGCCGCTATGTTCCTTGGCGAGAAAGTGCGGGCGCGCCGGATCATCGCCGTGGTCATCGGCCTGGTCGGCGCGGTTGTCATCCTCAGGCCCGGTTTCGTGGAGTTGGATTCCGGCGCATTGGCGATGCTGATCGCGGCGCCGATTTTCGCCATCGCCGACCTGATCTCCAAGGTGTTGACCCGGTGCGAAACCGGACCGGCGGTGGTCGCCTATCTCTCGGTCTTCGTGACCCTGACGATCATGGGTCCGGCGCTCTATGTCTGGCGAACCCCGACGACCGAGGAGTGGGTGCTGATGATAGCCACCGCCGGACTGGCGACGCTCGGCCATCTCTGCATGGTGCAGGGCGTGAAAGTCGCCGAGATTTCGGCGCTGCAGCCGGTTAAATTCCTACAACTCTTTTGGGCGGCGCTCATCGGCTTTTTCGCCTTCTCCGAGATACCGGGAGTCTGGACTTGGACCGGCTCGGCGATCATCGTCGGCAGCGTCAGCTATATTGCGCACCGCGAAGCCTTGGCGCGCAAGCAGGCGAAGATCGAACAAGCCATCACCGAGGGTTAGAGCCCCGCTGCCTGAGTAGGGCCGGCGCAACCGGTATGGCGATGCCGCTACCGCAAATGACAGGACGCCCAATGGCCCGGCGCCAACTCCTTCAGGGCCGGCGTCTCCACCCGGCACTGTTCCGTCGCATAGGGACAGCGGGTGTGGAAATGGCAACCCGGCGGCGGGTTGATCGGGCTCGGCACATCGCCCTCCAGGATCACCTTCTTGCGTTTGATCTCCGGG
>JAQBUJ010000323.1 GCA_027623845.1 Pseudomonadota bacterium | reverse complement strand
CTTTCAAATCTGGGTCAACCTCCCCTCGGCCAGCAAATTCACCGAACCTGGATATCAATATCTGCCGGCGGCGAAGATCCCTAAGGCGCGCAGTCCCGATGGCCTGATCGAGGTGACCATTGTCGCAGGCGAGGCCTTTGGGATCGCCGCCGCGATCGGCACCCACACGCCGATTTGGCTGCAGGACTGGCGGGTCCATCCCAGCGCCGAGGCGGAAATCGATATCGACCCCGGCTTCAATGCCGCGGCCTATGTCTTCGACGGAACAGTTTGCTTTGGGCCTGACATGACGCCGGTCGAGAACGGCCAGATGGCGCTGTTCAGCACTGGCGAGCGGCTTCAGGTTTCCGGGCCAGCGGGAGAGAACGGCGGACGGTTTTTGCTGTTGGCCGGAGAGCCGATCGCCGAACCCGTCGCCCGCTATGGCCCGTTCGTGATGAATACCCAGGATGAACTTGTCGCGGCCTTCGAGGATTTCCAATCCGGTCGCATGGGCATCATCGAGCGGAACGCCGCTCAGTCGCCCGGCAGTTGAGTGACTCGGGTCAGCAACCGGGACGGCATCGGTGACGCGATAACCGAACTGGGTTGAGCGAATTCGCCTGGACCCGATGGCGCGCCGGAACGACGATGATCGAAATTAGGTCTCAGCCGTACCGCCCGGGAGCCCCGCCATGAAGATCGACGATATCAGCCTCACCCTGTTCAAATGGAATGACATTCCGGCGACCAAATATCACGCCGGTTCCTCGAACGAGGTTGGCGAGACGACGCTTGGCCTACTGACCATCCGCACCGATGACGGGATCGAAGGCCATGCCTTCCTCGGTTCGGCGACGTTCAGCGCCGAGGTTGATTGCAAGGGCCTGATCCGGTCCTTGAAGCCGATCCTGATGGGCCAGGACCCGTTGGATCGAGAGCGGCTCTATCAGGCGATGTGGAAGCGTAACCGGATCGTCACCATTCGCTCGATCGGCGCGGTGGACATCGCGCTATACGATATTGCGGCCAAGGCGGCGGGGGTGCCGCTTTACAAGTTGCTCGGCGGGTTCCGCGAGTCGATTCCGGCCTATGCCTCGTCCGCCGTGCTGCCGTCGCGCCAAGCCTATGCGGACCAAGCCGTGCAGTATAAGGAGGACGGTTGGGCCGCCTATAAGATCCATCCGCCGGCGGTTTGGCGCGAGGATATCGAGGTCTGCCGCGCGGTGCGCCAGGCGGTTGGCGATGACTATGACATCATGCTCGATTCGACCTGGAGCTATACCTACGACCATGCGATCAAGGCCGGTCGGGCGATCGAGGAATTGAATTTTTTCTGGTACGAGGACCCGCTCGCCGAAGACGACCTGATGGGTTGCATCAAGCTGCGCGAGAAGTTGTCGATACCGCTGATGGCGACGGAGTATTCACCGGGCGGCTTCACCAACTACGTGCCGTGGATTTTGAACAAGGCGACCGACTATCTGCGCGGCGATGTAGCGGTCAAGGGCGGGATCACCGCGCTGCTCAAGACAGCCCACCTGGCCGAGGCTTTCGGGATGAATTACGAGGTCCATCACGGCGGCAACTCGCTCAACAACTACGCCAATCTGCACGTCATCCTGGCGATCAAGAACACCACCTATTTCGAGGTGTTGTTACCGTCAGCGGCGCAGAAATACGGCATCATCGATGATCTGCAGCCCGATGCCGACGGCATGATTCACGCGCCGAGCGAGCCGGGCCTAGGGGCGAAGATCGATTTCGAGCTGATCAAGGCCAAAACGGTCGAGGTGCTGCGTTAGCTGGCTTCATCTCGCCGGTGAGTACAGGCGGCTGGGGCGTCTCTACAGACGCGCGCCGTCGCCCCGGTCCATGATACCGTTGGCATACGACCCAGAAATCGCTGCAAGCAGGGAGACCCGTCATGGCTCTATACGAGATGCGTACCTATACCATCGTGGTTGGCAAGATGAACGACGTCGTCACGCTTTATCGCGACGAGGGCTGGCCGGCGCTGGAGAAGCATGCCGGCAAACTATGCGGATATTTCACCGGTGATATCGGCGCGATGAACACCTTGAGCCATCTCTGGCGCTTTGAGGATGACGCCGACCGCCGGGCGCATTGGGCCCGGGTCTTCGCCGATGACGAGTTCATGGGTTTCGCCGCGAAACTGCGCCCGATGCTGCAATCACAGGAGAACAAGTTGATGTTTGATGCGCCTTGGGGACCGAAACCGTAAAGAACGTCCCGCTCTCTATGACTGACGTTTTCTTACCACGCAGCCTCTTGGCGCTTTTCAGCCTGCGGCGGTTCTAGCCATGGAGGCGTTCCTCGACGCCTTCGCGGCGGCCTTAGGGCTGATCGCGTCCGGCGACCGGGATTTAATCCGGATTATCCTATTGTCGCTGAAGGTCAGCCTTTCCGCTGTCTGCATTGCGGCGCTGATCGGCATCCCGCTCGGCGGGCTGATCGCCTTGAGCCGGTTTCCCGGACGCCAAGCGCTGATCGTGATGTTCAACGCCCTGATGGGATTGCCGCCGGTGGTGGTTGGCTTGATGGTCTATGTGGTGTTGTCGCGCTCCGGCCCGTTCGGGGTTCTCAATCTGCTGTTCACCCCCACCGCGATGATCATCGCTCAGGTTATCCTGGTGCTGCCGATCATCGTTTCGCTAACCCGTCAGACGCTGCATTCGCTTTGGTTGGAGTATCGCGAGACCCTGCAATCCGTCGCCGCGACCCCTGCCCAATGCCTGGCGGCGGTGCTGTGGGATGGCCGGTTCATGCTGATCACTGCGGTCCTGGTCGGTTTTGGTCGGGCGATCGCAGAGGTTGGTGCGGTGATGATCGTCGGCGGCAATATCGACAACGTCACCCGGGTCATGACCACGGCGATCGCACTTGAGGCGAGCAAGGGAGATCTGGCGCTGGCGCTCGGCCTCGGGTTTATTCTGCTGATGATCTCGATGGCCTTGAATATCATCGCCCACGGCCTTACCGCTTTCGGCGAACCCGAGAGCCGGTCATGAAGACCTTTCCGACAAGCGATCCCGCAATACCCTCCCCCGAGCCCGGTATTCTACCGCTGGAGTTGATCGGTGCCGGGTTGATCCGGGATGGCAAACGGGTCCTCAAGGATCTCAATTGCCGGATCGAGGATGGAGCGGGCGGCCAGATCGCTGACCGGCCGGCCAAGACCTTCATCATCGGCCCCAACGGCGCTGGCAAGACCTTGTTCCTCAAGCTGTGTCACGGATTGATTCAGCCCGATGAGGGCGAGGTTCGCTGGCACGGTCCGGCGGCCAACGATGGCGCCAGGATCAAACAGCGCCAAGCCATGGTGTTCCAGCGCCCGGTGCTGCTGCGACGGACCGCCTGGGAAAATATCAATTTCGTGCTGAAGATCAGAGGCGTCGCCCGGGCTGAACGGGCGGATCGTTGCGCCGACCTGTTGCAGCAAACCGGCCTTGGACGCCACGCCTCGACCCAGGCGCGGGCGTTGTCCTTCGGCGAGCAGCAGCGATTGGCGCTGGCCCGGGCGCTGGCGCTGGACCCCGAGATATTGTTCCTCGACGAGCCGACCGCCAGCCTCGACCCGGCATCGGCGCATCTGGTGGAGGACCTGATCGATCAGGCCGTCGCCAGCGGCATGAAGATCGTCATGTCGAGCCACGACCTCGGCCAGGCCAAGCGTTTGGCGGACGAAGTTATTTTCATCCATCGTGGCCGGATCAAGGAGCGCGCCGCCGCGCCGACCTTCTGCAATCGCCCCGAGAACGATCTGGCCCGTGACTTCCTTGAAGGTAAACTTCTGTGGTGGCGGCGGCGATCGGTTTACGAGGACGGCGAGGAACAATGTTGTTAGGCTCGATGGTAGGCTTTGTACGAGCCGTCGCGGCCAGAGTGATCGCAACGGGGTTGATAGTCGTCACTGTGGCGGGCTTTTCGGCTCAGGCGTCCAGTGCCGAGCCTTCCTATATAACTGTCGCCTCGACAACCTCGACGCAAAACTCCGGCCTGTTCCGCCATATCCTGCCGAAATTCACCGAGGTCAGCGGGATCGAGGTTCGAGTGGTCGCGGTCGGGACCGGGGCGGCGATCCGGCTGGCGCGAAGCGGCGACGCCGATGTGCTGCTGGTCCACCACAAGGCCTCGGAAGAAAACTTCGTCGCCGAGGGATCGGGTGTCCGGCGCTATCCGGTCATGTTCAACGATTTCGTCATCGTCGGCCCGCGCGCCGACCCGGTCGGGATCGCGCGCCAGCCCGACGCCGCCAAAGCCTTGGTCATGATCGCACAGGCCGGTGCGGCCTTTGTCTCGCGCGGCGACAATAGCGGCACTCACAAGCGCGAGGTCGAGATTTGGGCGATGGGCGGCATCGATCCAAGCACAGCGTCGGGAACCTGGTACCGCCAGACCGGATCAGGGATGGGCGCGGCCTTGAATGTCGGCGCGGCGATGAGCGCCTACGCGTTAAGCGATCGCGGCACTTGGCTCAGTTTCACCAACAAACGCGACCTCGAGGTGTTGGTCGAAGGTGACCCGAGATTGCGCAACGAATACGGCGTCATCCTGGTTTCCAAGAAGCGGCATAGCCATGTGAAAGCCCGCGAGGGCCAAGCCTTCATCGACTGGTTGCTCTCGGCAGCGGGGCGCGCGGCGATCAACGGTTTCAGGATCGGCGGCAAGCGCCTATTCACCGCAATCGAGTAGTCTCAGACGGCGGAATCGAATTCTCAATTGCCGCTTGGACCAGCCCGGTTTGGCGCCCAGCAGGGGAATCGGGTGAACAAATTCAGTTGCAAATTACGCTTTGAAGGAAGTCTTCATCCCATGCTGC